>NZ_JASAUS010000083.1:0-40068 GCF_029953005.1 Bradyrhizobium sp. Mp27
GGAGAGCTTCTTCTCGTTGATGAGGATGTAGGCGTCGTCCATCTCAACGCGCATCTTGTCGGCGTTGGTGACGAAGTAGGGCGAGATGTAGCCGCGGTCGAACTGCATGCCTTCGACGACTTCGAGCTCGGTCTCGAGCGATTTGGCTTCTTCAACCGTGATGACGCCCTCGTTGCCGACCTTCTTCATGGCGTCGGAGAGGAACTTGCCGATCTCCTGGTCGCCGTTGGCCGAGATGGTGCCGACCTGGGCGATCTCGTCGTTCGAGGTGACCTTCTTGGAGTTCTTCTGGAGGTCCGCAACGACGGCCTCGACCGCGAGGTCGATACCACGCTTCAGGTCCATCGGGTTCATGCCGGCGGCAACCGACTTTGCGCCTTCACGAACGATCGCAGCCGCGAGCACGGTCGCGGTGGTGGTGCCGTCGCCGGCCGCATCTGCCGACTTGGAGGCGACTTCTCGCACCATCTGCGCGCCCATATTCTCGAACTTGTCCTCAAGCTCAATTTCCTTGGCAACGGTGACGCCGTCCTTGGTGATGCGGGGGGCGCCGAACGACTTGTCGAGCACGACGTTGCGGCCCTTGGGACCGAGCGTGACCTTGACCGCATTGTTGAGAATTTCGACACCGCGCAGCATGCGGTCGCGGGCATCGACGCCGAACTTAACTTCTTTGGCCGACATAATGATCTCCGTTTTCAACTGTCAAATCCGAAAGACCAAGCGACTCAGCGAGCCCTTTAGGGACGCGATTTCAACTTGCGGGCCTTATCCTTTTCCTTCGAGACGCTGGCTGCTTAGGATAAGCAAAACAGACTGGCGCTTAGGCGACCTTCTTCTTGGCGGCGGGCAGCTCAGTGAGAACGCCCATAATGTCGCTTTCCTTCATGATCAGAAGGTCCTGACCATCAAGCTTGACCTCGTTGCCTGACCACTTGCCGAACAGAAAACGCGGTCGCCAACCTTGAGATCGATGGGAATCAGCTTGCCAGCTTCGTCCCGGCCACCAGGACCGACCGCCGTGATTTCGCCCTGCGAGGGTGTTTCTTTGGCGCTGTCCGGAATGATGATCCCACCGGCGGTCTTCTCTTCGGCTTCGATACGCTTGACCACGACGCGGTCGTGAAGCGGACGGAATTTCATGCTATCCTCCCATTTTCTGGTTGTTGTTGCTTTGGACGAAATAGCAATCGCGGCTAACGAGTGCTAGTCAGCACATAAGCGGCCGCAGAAGGACGAACAAGACCGTCCCGAAACGATATACGCTCAGAGCATCACGATTCAGCGGTGCTTGCCGAGATCGAGCGTCTCGTCACTCGTGAGGCGCGTCGGCATCAATGCGCTGCGCGTCAGCCAAATCGACCGGGCTGATGGAAATCATCTCCATCGTTGAATTGCGCGGCGGCGCCGCCGGTACCATGATCATAGTGGCAACCCGGCGAAACGACGCGAACGACAATCCTTCGATCATCTCCTCATCGGTGATGACCTCGTAGGCGCCCGGAGGCAAGAGGCGGTCGATGCCCTTGATCCGGAAGGGATGCTTGAAGGTGACGGTTTCGCGTCGGGAGCGCATGGTCATGATCGGCTGTCCTTCAGAAACAGCTTCGCATCGGCGTTATAGTGAAGCAATCCGTTTACCGTGCTCTTTGTGCCGAGCTTGGCTGTCAGCGCACACGCGCGGCGTCCTTACGATCGTGCAGGAAACGGGCAATCCGCGTCTTCAACACGATGGCGTCGTGCGATTTTCCCGAGGCCGCGTGCTCGAAGAGCCTGCGTTGGACGTCAGTAGGCAGATCATTCCATTCGCTGACAAGGGCGGCCCCCAGACATTCCAGGACTCTGCGCTCCACGTCCCGCAAATCACTCGCTCTATAAGGTAAGGGCCACGCCTGCTCCTGCGCTCCGCCTTCCTCGTTCCAACGATCGAGAGCGGTTGCCATTTCTTCTTCCGGCGCTGTCCTTCGACCTTTCTTTTGGACCATGCTGGATAATCGCACATATCGCAGGTAAGCGCCATTCGGTCGATCGCGGGCCGATCCGCAACACCAATCCTTCCAGTACCGAGAATGCCGCAGCTGAGAAGATCGGATTTAGACGGCGGCCACAGCTCAGCTCGTCGGCAGAGTATTCTGTATTTCCCGCGAGAAGATCTATATGTTTGGCGAGTAACGCCTTGATCTTACCGCTCGATATCCATGCGTCGCCGCCCGATTGCCTGATGACGGAACCATCGGTTCCGGTGGAAGGACTTGTGGATCTTCGCCTGGGGAGCGAGGTGAAAGTGGGCTCCGGCGGATGTTACCGGTCGGTCATCTGCGTTGCCGTGTTCGCCGAGACCTTTTGGCGGCTCGGCTTGACGCAGCCCTTACAGCGCGGAGAGGACCCCCCGCTTGAGCCGCTTGGTCATCGTCTCCAACCGTGTCGCCTTGCCGGGAAAAGCTGCGCAGCGCAGCGGCGGCCTTGTGACTGGCCTCGTCGACGCTCTGCATCAGGCTGGAGGACTATGGTTCGGGTGGAGTGGCAAGCTTGGAGAAACAGCACCAGAGCCGAACGTTTTTGAGACCGAGGGAGTGACGTACGCTACCGTCGATCTTACCCGCGCGGACCATGACGGTTATTACAGCGGCTTCTGCAACGCGGCACTGTGGCCCTTATTCCACTATCGTCTTGACCTCGTGAACTTTAGCCGCCGGGACTTGGCCGCCTATCGACGGGTGAACGCCCTGCTCGCCGACGCCCTCGCGCCCCTGCTCAGGCCGAGTGACCTCGTCTGGGTCCATGACTATCATCTGATCCCGATGGCCGAGGAACTTCGCCGCGCCGGCGCCCCACAACGGATCGGGTTCTTCTTGCATACGCCGTTTCCGTCTTTGGGGGTGCTGGCGACCCTCCCCCGCTACGGCGACCTGCTGAAATCACTGTGCGCTTACGACCTCGTCGGCTTCCAAACGGTGGAGGATCTGACCGCCTTCCATGACGCCATCGTTCGCCGCGCAGGAGGCAAGGTTTCGTCCGACGGCCAGATTCAGGCTTTCGATCGCGTTCTTCGCGCCGGCACCTTCCCGATCGGGATCGATACTGAAGCGATTGCCCAAATGGCCAGTCGCGCTGTGACGTCTCGAACGGCACGCCGGCTGCAGGAGAGCCTGCGGGGGCGCCAGCTCATCATTGGGGTGGACCGGCTGGACTACAGTAAGGGCCTCGAGCACCGGTTCAAAGCGTTCGCCGGCTTTCTCGAGGGCTATCCCGCATACCGCAACCACGTCCGCTTGCTGCAGATCGCCACCGCAACGCGCAGCGACGTCCCTGAATAGAGGCTCGGTGCACTGGCAGGCGACGTGGCCGGTCGCTTCGCGGAACTCGATTGGGCACCGATCCAGTATTTGAACAGGAGCTTTTCGCAGCGCTCGCTCGCTGGCTTCTTTCGGCTCAGTCGCGCCGCTCTTGTCACTCCGTTGCGCGACGGAATGAACCTGGTTGCCAAGGAGTATGTCGCTGCACAGGACCCCGATGACCCCGGCGTGCTCATTCTCTCACCCTTCGCCGGCGCGGCCTATGAACTCGACGCTGCCGTGATCGCCAACCCCTATGACCCCGACGCCGTCGGCGAAGCATTACAGACAGCACTGGGGATGCCACTTAAGGAGAGACGCGAGCGTTGGCAGGCCATGATGGTGGTGCTGCGCCGCAATAGCATTACGGCATGGCGCGAGAATTTCCTCGAGGCACTTGGCCGCTAAATGGGGATGCCGTTTGGAAGAACGTGCATCAGTGCAGCAGGTGCGATAATCTCTTTCGTCAACCGGGTTGCCCCAGTCCTCCGATAAGGTGTTCCTCGAAATCATCTCCGGGGCGGAAATGATCCACGGGTGACGGGACTACTTGCATCCGCTTGATCGTCCCGCCGAACCAGAAAGACCAAAGGCGAATCACCTGCAGCATTCTCCGTTTTCGCGTCAACGTAGTGCACTTCTTCTTCTGGCTTGGCGCGACGCACCCTGATCGGCGACTTCCCATTCCAAAGCGGCCTGTGTCCGATCATCATTCGCTTCAAGTCATCTTGCAGCCAGTCCTCCTTGCCGAGTTCTCTGGCCTGACGAATCGTCGCAGCTCTGAACGCCAGAATCGGCTGACCGTCGATCTCCAAAACAAAGACGGTCGGCGGTGGCGCCTCGGCTTTCGCTGGTATAGTCATCCGGATCACTCCTTCCTCTGCTGGCCGGCGCGGCCTAGCGAACCCGGCGTCGCGGCCAGCGCAGGACGCCTCATCGCCTTTGTAGCTACTGACTTTGCCACAAGAGCGCGCCCAATTCACGTTCACGGATTTTCGGCAACAGAGATCAGGCAACAGCCGTCGATGGTAGCACTAGCTTCCTCCCGTGGCCCGTAGACCCCTCTCAACTGTGGATGCAACAATGACCAATGAGCAAACCCACAAAGTCCACCTCAGTCCAGAAGACCAGGAGCGGCTGCGAGAACTCCGGACTCAAAAGCCAGCCCGCAACTTACCCAAGCTCGCACTGACGCCGGGCGCGATGCTTGCCGACCGGGTCGCTGAAACAGTTGGTTCTTGGCGCTTCATCATCATCCAAAGCGTCCTTCTTGGCATTTGGATCATGCTGAACATGATAGCATTCATCAAACATTGGGACCCTTATCCCTTCATTTTGCTGAACTTGGTTCTCTCCTTCCAGGCGGCTTACGCAGCGCCCATCATCATGATGAGCCAAAACCGCCAATCTGAGATTGACCGCAGGCATGCAGAACACGACTATCGGATTAATGTGAAAGCTGAACTCGAGATCGAATTGCTGCACAACAAGATTGACGCCTTACGTGAGCAGGAAATCTTGCAGCTACTCAACATCATTCAGCGCTTGTCCGCTCACCTTGCGCCCGAGCTTGTCGCAGCTATCGAGGCCGAGGCGGTACCGGATAAGAGCTAGATGGTTACGACCTCTCTTATCGTGGTGCCAAGGGGAGCGGCAGTACTGATGTTTGTCAGGTACGAGACTAACATTCCGCTCCATCGTCAAGGTTGCCAGTCGTCACCCGTCCACGACCGCTATTACCAAGATTAGGATCGGCACCACGTTACGATTGAGTATCACCGCATCTGCGCTCGATCGGGCAATCATTCTGAGCGAAGATTTCTCTCGGCGAATGAGCTCGATCCGACGGCTTTCGGCGCAGCAATGCAAAGCTATCTTCGCTCATTTGGTCAACCTCGCTGATGCGCGATCTCGCTTGCGGCTTCCTCATCATGACCGGCCTTTCTGCCTCCAGATGACCAAGTTATTTTTGCGCTACATCAAGGCCGACATGAGCGGATATTTCTTCAACCTGCGGCAAAGAGCAGATGAGCCTTCCAAGTTGGAGGCCGCCGACGGAAGGATCTGTGATCGTTGTCGACGGGCACTTCAAGTCGGAGTTTGGCACAGCTGAAGCTGCCGCGGCATCGGCGCACAAACTCAAATCGACTTATCCAATGCTCAAGATCTATGACGCCGTTACAAGGGTCCGAACCTTATTGAACTAAGAGACTCAACTAACACCATCCGCGTTGGGAATCTGGGGCAACGCAGCCGGCTGCCGCGTTGCTTCGCGGCCATGAGCACATCGTCGTGGCTTCGATTAAAGCCGCTCAGTTCACTATGAGTGTGATCAAGCCGTCTTCTACGCTCCCTGCCGCGAGAGCGTTGCGTGCCATCTTTTCAATAGCCGGCCAATTCGTAAGAAGGTACTTCTGCGCCTGCACTTTCGTTGGGAGAGCGGTTTGCAGAACGCAGGTCTGACGCGCATTTCCATTCGCGATCTGAAAGGAAACCTTTTGAGGTCCCTCGTCGATCTCTTGTTTGGTGGGCTTGGGAAACTTGCGCATCCTGCTCCTTCACGAATGTTCGAAAGGCTTCGCTCGGTATGCGACCAACGAGCCGTTATGTTGACTGCGGTAGCGCAATCGCCGCGAGCGGCCGCCCGATCGGCAATGCCGCTGCGCTTCCCAGAGGCTTTGAGCGCAAGCCTGAACTGGGCGTATTGCGAACGGCCTCGGTCAACATCTCACGCAGTTCAGCCTTCGTCTTGTGGGGCTGCCGCGCACTCGATTTCTGCCATTTTGCCATCCATCTTATATGGTGACGATCGCAGCAAATGCCACTACTCGGCAGTTATCGCGAACACGCGCAATCAATACATACAACGCACATCGCAATCATTCGAAGAGCTGCGGGACCGCATTGCTCTGGTCCGCGGACTGTCGCACTCAAGCTGCCAGTTGGGCCACGTTTATACGGGGGTAGCAAAAACAACCCCGCGGCCGGTGACCGGTCGCGGGGCTACGAAACCAGACGCTCTGCCAGTACATCCGTGGTCAAAGCATCAAAGGCACCGATGGCAGTTTAGGCGGCCCGCAGATTCTCTGCTGCAGACTTGCCGGTCCGGCGGTCAGCAACGATGTCGAAAGAGACCTTCTGTCCCTCATCGAGGCTGCTCATGCCGGCGCGTTCAACCGCGCTGATATGAACGAAGACATCTTGGCTTCCTTGGTCTGGTTGAATGAAGCCAAAGCCTTTTTGGCCGTTAAACCACTTCACAGTTCCCGTATTCATGGGTGATCGTCCTTTAGGATATAGTGTTTGAAGCCGCGCTCAGCGCAGCATGCGAATTCGAGATCTGGAGGGAGGGTCGTCAGTCAGGCGCGCTTTAAGCGGCGAGGCCAAGTCGTTCGGCCGAAACTCGATAAGCTCTATATGGTGATTGCTCGTTCGTTCCGCAAGTGGCTGTGGCGAGCGAGAGCTCCGCGGCCTAACTGATTATCGACGCCCGCAGTGATGCCGTCGGGTAATAGGCCCCGTGCATCTGCCAAATTGCCCTCAACAAGAGGAGTCCGGAGTCTTCGTCGCCACGACACTCCACCGATCGGTAGGTTCGCATCGCGTCCAATTTGGCTTGATCAATGGGATCGTATTTGATGCGTTTGGGGGCCGAAGACGATCGCACTCAACCCTTGATATCGGCCGACCAAGTCTTCTCGATTAGCTCTATCACGTTGTCAGGCATCGGAATGTAGTCGAGCTCCTCGGCCGTCTTGGAGCCCTTCACGAATGCCCATCTGAAGAACTTGATGGCCTCCGTGGAAGCGGCTTTGTCAGACGGCTCCTTGCGCATCAGGATGAAGGTCGATGCGGTGACGGGCCACGACCTCTCGCCAGGCTGATCAGTGAGGACAAGATAGTAGCCTGGGGCCTTGGCCCAGTCGGCATTCGAGGCGGCAGCTTGGAAGGCCTCCACGTTTGGCTGCACGATAGCGCCAGCCCTATTGACCATCGCGGTGTAGGTCATCTTATTCTGCTTGGCATAGGCGTACTCTACATAGCCGATCGAATTCCTGGTCTGGCCCACGTTCCCGGAGACGCCTTCGTTACCCTTAGCTCCGACGCCGATCGGCCACTCAACGGCGGCGCCCTCGCCGACCTTGGACTTCCAGTCCGCACTGACCTTGGACAGGTAGTTAGTGAAATTGAAGGTCGTGCCTGAACCATCAGAACGATGCACCCCCGCGATCGCTTCGTTCGGCAGCTTCACATTAGGATTGAGCTTCTTGATTGCCAGATCGTTCCACTTCGTGATTTTGCCGAGATAGATGTCGGCCAGCGTTTCGCCATCAAACACCAGCTCACCAGGCTTTACGGACTCGAGATTGACCACGGGAACGATTGCCCCCATCACCATCGGCCACTGCGTCAACCCATCCTTCTCGAGCTGCTCGGCCTTTAGTGGCATGTCGGTGGCACCAAATGTAACGGTTTTGGCCTGGACCTGCTTGATACCACCGCCGGATCCGATCGACTGGTAGTTCAGGTTGTTTCCGGTCTCCTTGTGATAGGCGTCGGCCCATTTGGAATACAGCGGAAACGGAAACGTCGCGCCTGCACCGGTGACATTGGCCGCGAGCGCTGACGTTGCTGCGGCAACGAAACCGGCACCGAGCAGAGTTCTCCCGAAATTCATCACTGGGCTCCATCTCTGACAGCTGCGGACTTCGTCCGCTCCGAAGCATCGAGATCAGATCGGAAATTTGAAAGAGCAATATTGATTTGGGTCAACCAGCTCTGGGTATGAAACTCGCGGGCACCGTTTGAACTGGCGGTCAAAGCGGCTGCCGACCCTGCAATCGACTTCGACCGAATTGAACGTGCCGACGTGGCGTTAGCTCGACCTAGTCACCGGTTAGGACTATCGAGCGGTCAAACCGAATATCGACCGATGCGCCTGAACTCATGCATGGCTATTTGGGGTTGGCGTACCCATATGACTACTTAATCCACTACCTGCCAAAAGGCGCGGTGCCCGCCGGATAAGGACACCTGGAGTATATTTGATGATTGCCGTTCGTTCGACCGGTTCTGCGGAGTTGCCCGCAATCGGCCTCGTCGCAATTCAACCAGCACCTGCCTTGTCTATCCCGTCTATCCCGCGACCGGCTTCCTTGGTTCAGCAGGTTGACCAGCGAGACAAGCTCCTTCCAAGTCCAATGCCTGCATCCCGCGATCTAATGCTGGCTGCCGTCCCAAGTCTTCGCGCTTTCGCAATTTCATTGTGCCGAAATGCCGACCGCGCCGATGATTTGGTGCAGGAGACCCTGCTGCGCGCGCTATCTAACATTGACTCGTTTCAGCTGGGCACCAACATGCCGGCGTGGCTATTCACGATTCTAAGAAACCATTTCAGGTCGGAGTACCGTAAAGGACGGCGCGAGGTGGAAGACGTCGACGGCCGCGCTGCCGAAAAGCTGGAGTCGCACCCCGATCAAATCAGCCATCTGGAATTCCAGGAACTCCGTGAGGCGCTCGCAAAGCTCCCGATTGATCAGCGTGAAGCACTCACTCTGGTTGGTGTATCCGGATTTTTGTATCAAGACGCAGCAAAAGTTTGTCACTGTGCAGTCGGGACGATAAAGAGTCGCGTGAACCGTGCCCGCTCCCGGCTTTCGCAGCTCTTGTTACTCGACAACACTCCACTTCGCACCCACGAAAGAGCGGAAGAAATAGTCGCATTCGGTCATGCAAAGTCGTCGCCGCATTATAGCGGTGGCTTTAACTCGCCTGCCAACCAGCCGACAGCATCTGTTTTCATTGGATCCACCGCGAAAGACACAATTTCCGTACGTTCGCAGGTCGAGCATTCAAATGTACGCTCCTCAAAACCACGCTTGCCAGGAGAGACGCGTGCCAAGGCCATCCGGTGCTTACACACCGGACACATCGGTCGTGTGTTAAGAGAAACAGGCAGCCGTTGACCGCCCATGCCAGATAGTACGCTTTTCGGGGCAGGACTCTCTGCAACGGAATCTGATCGCCTATCGAGCGTGAATCGCACCGTGAAACGCGCGCCTTGCCCCGAAGGGTTTACGCCGAAGATCGTCTGGCCGCCGATTTGATTGACCAACGATGAAACGATCTTCATCCCGAGACCTTTCGACTTCGTTGGATCAAATCCCTTTGGAAAGCCGGGGCCGTCGTCAGAGACCGAGAGTTCGTAGCCTCCCGCACTCATGCCCAATCTTATTGTGATCTTTCCGTCGGCATGTTTGGCGGAGTTCGTAACAAGCTCACTGACAATGTATCCCAACGGTACTCCGATCGTGGTCGGCACTTCCACCGCAATCCCTTCAACTGTAAGATTCCGATGCCCGCCCGGAAGAATCCCCTTCAGATCGTGGCAGATGTTCTCAAGATAACTCTTGAGCTCGACACTTCCGACGTGATCAAGAGCGTGAAGGCGCTTATGTACGCTGGCTATTGTGGCGACGCGATTTGCAGCGATCTTCAGTTGATCGGCTGTCTTTAGCGTTCGGCGCTTCCCGACTTTGCAGTGAAAGCAAGCTTGCAACCATCTGAAGGCCGTTCATCAGCCTATGATCGGACTCACGGCTCATCAGATCTTTGTGCCTAATTAATTCGTCTTTCTGATCTAGCAGCACCTGTTCACGCGCGAGAGCCGCTCGCAATTGAGCCTCCGTGTGCTTTAGCCTTTCGACTTCCGTCTGCCCCGCCTCAATCGCAACGCAAAATGCGCGGGGGCAATCCTCGGGCTGTCGAAATGGCTCCGGTCGAACGGGCTCTTGTCCTGGAGGCGTGAACGCGCTGTTCATAGCTTACTCCAATACCAACGATAACAAGTTTGATATTCCAGCAGCCACCGGTCCTAGTTGCGGAAAACTACTCCAGCGGCTTAAGACCCGGTCAGCGCAGCCAATTGCTGATCCGCAGGCCAATTTCGGCCTGCCGGGCCTTGCGCATCAGTTTGTCGCGCCCGGCGCCGGCAGGAAGCAATTAGCTTGCTGACGCAACCGCCTCGCCTCTTCGCCAAGGCGCTCTTCCAAGGCTTTCGTCTGCTTGACACGACGTCGCATCTGACACACTCGGGCGACTACACTTGGTATTCTGCTTGAGATACGAAAAGAACGCTTGATGCAGATCAAGAGCTCATAGACGGCTGCTGCGGCCTAGCAGCCTCAACACTGACCAAGGCCGACGCAAGATCTCGTATCGTCAGGCGGCGGCTGTGCTCGCGATTGCTAACACTTGATCTCATCGGTCCCACACCTTGAAGCTGACCAAGGTATTGGGCCCGAACGTATGGGTAATGTGGACGTCAGCAGCGTCACGTCCTTGGGCAATCAATATACGTCCGATACGGCGAACGTTATTACGCGGATCAAACGCGTACCAACGGCCGCCAATGTAGGCTTCGAACCACCCGGCGAAATCGCCCGGAGCATATGGCGGCGGCATGCCAATGTCGCCTAAATAGCCAGTGCAATATCTTGCCGGAATATTCATGCAGCGGCAAAAGGTGATGGCCAGATGCGCGTAGTCGCGACAAACGCCCTTACCCTCGTTGAATACTTGCCATGACGTCTTTGTTGCGCGCGCGTACTCGTAGCCAAATTGAATGTGATTGTGAACGAAATCGCAGATTGCCTGAACGCGCGCCCATCCAGGCGGTTCCTTTTCAAAAAGCTTCCACGCGACATCGGACAGCAGGTCGGTTTCGCAATAGCGACTGCCAAGAAGATATGCGATCGTATCTGCTGGCAAGTCTTCGATCGCGTGTTGCGAAGCCGTGGGCACAACGACATCCGGCAAGCCCGTGTCGCGAACGATACCGTCAGCCGCCAGGCGCATCCGGCCACCTGGAGCAACGATGCGGCTGCACCAATTGCCGAAGCCGTCACGATATGGGACGATCGCAACTGAGGGGTCAGTGGTTAGATAATCGGGTACGATAACGTCCGAAGCCCGGGTAAAATGGACCCCCAGGACCATGATCATGGGTGTGGGCTGCGGAAAGTCGTAAATCATCTCATAGCCGACCCGTATCTTCACCCTCAGCGTCCTCCAAGTTCGTCGACTGGACTGCTTCCATCTGTGATGCTCACGCGATGCCGAAGCGTAAAGTTGCATGCAACATGCAGGCTACGGACGCTTGTCCCGGTGATGGAGTCTAAGTGTCGCTCTCACCTCATCATCCTCAAGGGCATCCTTGATCGCCCGACCAGCCCGCTTCGTCTCCAGGGCGCCAAGGCCTCGGTCCGGTGCGGGCAGCTCCGGCTCATGCTTCGTTATGGGCGCCCGCGCCCTCTGATCATCCTTGCTCATTTAACCTTCTCTCGTTGAACTGCTCATTACGTGATCACACTCCGAACGGATAAGTGTCCGGAAGCCCGGCGATCTCGGCCGTGTCCAGCGGGGTTACCGCCCGGGTGTCGTCAAACCAGATGTATTCGTCGAACTGCTGCGGCAAACTGGCTTGGAAGTAGTGGCTCGCAAGTTCGGTTTCGGGCCTGTAGATCACGCCGATGGCCCGCTCAAGCTGTTCCTTGCCAAGACCCTTTGGACCGCAGAGTTCGCTGCGACCGCGCAGGCCGAGCATGAAGCGTGGAAGGCCCACTGCGTGACACAGCTGTTCATAGCTGTTGGGGAGCGACGGGCGGACGGTCTTGACCTCCATCGGGCCGCCCCAATCGGATGCCGCGGCGACCGTGCCGCTGTGCGTGCCGAAGCCAACCAGATACGCTTGGGCGCCAAACTCCTTGCGGCAGAGCTGGCCGATATTGTGCTCGCCGCGGGCGGCCATCTCAGTCGCGTCCGGCCAATGAAATGCCAGCAGGTTCTTCAAGGTGTCGAACATGTGACTGTCGCGCAGGTTCCATGACGCGCGCGAGCCGTAATACATGATCCGGTAATAGCGCTCGGCGTTGGCCACCAGGCGCGCATTCTGCTCAGCATCGAGGAAGCGTTCGCCATCGTGCTCGGCATACGTCCGGCGCTTCGCCAGGAGATCAGTGAGCGCGCGCGCCACGTCGGATTCGCAAGTCGGATAGGATCCGGTCAACGCCGCATGGCCGTACGTGGCGGGATCGCGTTGCCACGGCGTCAGGCAACCATAGCGTTCGCGGGCCACACGCGCGGACGCGGGATCGACTTCGTCGAGATAGTTCAGGACCGACCGAATTGAATCGTAGAGGCTGTAGAGATCGAGACCGTGAAACGCGACGCGCTTGCTCTTGTCTACCGTGCCGTTGTGCTTGCGTAACCAGCTGACGAAATCGCGCACCTCGGTGTTTCGCCACATCCAGGTCGGAAACCGTGCGAACGCCGTCCACTCCGACGGCGGATATTCGAAATGCCGCACATAGTGGTCGACACGAGCGGCATCTGGCCAGTCCGCCTCGATCGCCACGAAGCGAAAACCCTTCTTGACGATCAGATCCCGAGTGATGCGTTCGCGCATCCGGTAAAACTCGGAGGTACCATGGGTTGCCTCGCCGAGCAGCACGACGCGCGCCGACCCGATACGCTCCATCAGCGGGCCGAGATCGGCCGCCTCGATGGATGGAAACGATTCAGCGGCGTCGGCGAGATTACGGACCAGCGCTTCCTCATCCGGAGCGACCGGCCGAAGCGCTCGTCGCACGGGCGCGGTCTCGCCTTTTGCAGTCGCCCACCCCTCCTCTCCGATCAATGGAACGAAGCGGACATCGGCAATGTCTTCGTTGCGATACTCGTCCTTCGAAACGCGGATGACGCGTACCAATTCCTGGCTATGCTGATCGGCGCCGACCGGAATCATCAACCTGCCGCCGATCTTCAACTGCTCCTTGAGCGCCTTTGGAACCTGCGGACCGCCGGCGGCCACCACGATGGCGTCGTAGGGCGCATGCTCGGGCCAGCCTTTGGTCCCGTCACCATGCAGAACGTGGACGTTATCGTAACCGAGTTCCGCAAGTGTGACCGCCGCCTTTTCCGCGAGCGGACCGAGGCGTTCGACCGTGTACACATCGGCCGCAATCTCCGACAGCACCGCGGCGGCGTAACCGGAGCCGGCTCCGATCTCCAGCACCTTCTCGCCGCCCTCGAGCATCAGCGCCTCCGCCATGAAAGCGACGATGTAGGGCTGAGAAATGGTCTGCTCCCCGGCGATCGGGAGCGGCGAATCTTCGTTGGCAAATTCGCGAAGCTTCGCTGGCAGGAACAGCTCTCGCGGCACCTTGCCCATTGCCTCGAGCACGAGTTCGTCACGCACACCGCGCGCGGCGATATTGTGCTTGACCATCTCCGCCCGGAGCGCGGGAAACGACTTCACCTCTTCAGAGTGATCTGGATTCAGCGCTGACGATCCCATGATGGCGGCTCCTGCATCTCGGCATCAACCTCCAATGGCACTCAACCTAGGACCATTGCGCCTCCATCGATTTGATCGACATCAACCCGAGAAACGACGAGCGCGTCAGGATTAATCCATTGGATGCAAATGGAGACGGCCATGGATCTCAAGGAAGCCATCTATAGTCGGCGCGCCGTGCGCGAATTCACGTCGCAACCGGTGGACGAGGACACGTTGAGGCAACTCATTGACGCTGCCATCCAGGCGCCTAGCGCCGTCAATCAGCAGCCATGGCTCTTTAGGGTTGTGCGGGACAAAGCATTGCTCGCGTGCATTTCGCGCGAGGCAAAGGCCCATATGCTCAAGACCTCAGCGGCGGCGCTGGCATCGCATCACTTCCAAAGCATCCTCGAAAATCCCGATTTCGACATATTCTATCACGCTCCGGCATTGGTCGTGATCTCGGCGCCCGAGGGCCCATGGGTCGTTGAGGATTGCGCCCTGGCGGCTGAGAACTTGATGCTGGCGGCCTGCGCCGCCGGATTGGGAACATGCTGGATCGGGTTTGCGCAGGGCTGGCTTGGAACGTCGGAGGGGAAGTCGTCGCTCCAGCTCTCCGGCACGACCGTGCCAGTCGCCCCCATTATCGTAGGGCATCCCAAAACAGCGGTGGCGCCGGTTCCCAGAAAGGCCGCGAAGATTGACTGGATTTCGTAGACCTTCGGGGATCAGGTGAATGAAAGACCCTTACGAGACCCTTGGCGTAACCCGATCCGCGACCGACAAGGAAATCAAGAGCGCCTTCAAAAAACTCGCGCGCAAATTTCATCCTGACCTCCATCCGGGCGACAAGGAGGCGGAAACCAAGTTCAAGGCCATCTCGGCTGCCAACGATCTGCTCAAGGACAAGGAGAAGCGGCGGCGCTTTGACGCGGGTGAGATCGACACCAGCGGCGCAGAGCGACCGCAGGAGCGGTTCTATCGCGACTTCGCCGATGGGCCTGCCTACACCTCGCACGCCGCGCAGGATGGATTTGACAGCAACGAAGATCTGGAAGAATTCCTGGCAAAAGCGTTTGCCGGCAAAGGGCAACGATCAGAGAGGGCATTCCGGGCGCGCGGTCAGGATGTGAGCTATGTGCTGCCGATGGCCTTCGTGGACGCCGCCAGCGGCGCCGCCCGCACCATCACACTGCCGGACGGCAAGACCCTGGAGGTGACTGTGCCCGAGGGCGCCGAGGACCGACAGATGCTGCGGCTGAAAGGCCAAGGAATGCCCGGTTATGGCGGCGGGCCGCCAGGCGATGCCTATGTCGAATTGCACATCCAGCCGCATCCGTTCTTCCAACGCAAGGACGACAACGTCCATGTCGAAATACCCGTGACCCTGCGGGAGGCGGTGCTGGGGGGTAAGATCGAGGTGCCGACAATAACTCAACCGGTGACGGTGACAGTCCCGAAGGGTTCGAATTCCGGCACCACGCTGCGGCTGCGCGAGCGAGGTATCCGCAACCGAAAGACCGGGCAGCGCGGACATCAATTGATCACGCTGAAGGTGATCCTTCCCACGGCCGAAGAACCCGAACTGGTGCAATTTCTGGAGGCATGGCGGCCGAAAAACCCACAGGATCCACGCAAGGAGATGGAGCCATGATGGCTGTCGATGATCTTTTGGCGACCATCTCGGCGCTCCAGCGCAGCGATCTCGAACGTTGGATCAGCGAGGAACTGGTCGCGCCGCAACAGGACGGAGGGGCGCTGATGTTCTCCGACATGGAATGCGCGCGAATCCGTCTCATCTGTACGCTGACCTATGAACTCGACGTTGATGACAGCGCGCTACCGGTGGTGCTGTCGCTGCTTGATCAGCTTTACGACACCCGCCGACGGCTGCTTTCCCTGACCCGGGCCATCAAGACGCAGGACGCCACCGTTCAACTCGCTATCGCAGCCGCGACCTCGCCGGAGAGTAAAGTCCAGGAGGGCGATCATTAGCCGGCCAATCAGTGTCGTTCGGTACCGGAAATCACTGATTGTCTTCATGGCAAGGACCGTTGGCTCGTACCGATTCTACGAGACGTCGCTGCAGCTGCGATCTCCCAACGCGCTACAATTTGATCCATCTCAACGGCTTGTCGAGGATTGCCTCATAAGGTGGGACGTTTCGGATCTCGACCGAGAGATTGACAGCAATGGAGGACCATACCATGCTCAAATTCAATCAACTCGTTGCAGCCGCTTCGGTATTGCTCACCATCGCAATGTCTTCCATAGGCGCCAACGCGCAGCCTTACGGACCTGGAGCGCATGGATGGGGACGAGACATGATGGGGTCCGGCATGATGATGGGGCCGGGATTCATGGACCGAGGTGGATTCCGAGGCACATGCAGCCCTGCTGCCGCCGGCTTTTCCGGATGGCGCATCGACCGGCTCGAACAGGTCATCAAACCAACAGATGCTCAACGTGCCAAGTTCGATGAATTGAAGGCGGCATCCGACAAAGCCTCCGAGGCCCTGCGCCTCGCCTGTCCGACTGAAGTGCCGCCCACCGCGGTCGGTCGAATGGAGTTCATGGAGAAGCGCATGGAGGCGATGCTGCAGGCCGTGAAGACCATGCGTCCCGCTTTTGAGGCCTTCTACGCCACGCTCAGCGACGAGCAGAAGAGCCGGCTGGATTCGCCTTCGGACCGGGGTCGCTTTTGGCGGCACCTTTGGTAGGACGTCAGCGCTCTTGAAAACGAGAGTTCGGATTGTTTCCTGTTCACGGTCGAGCCTGATGCCAGCTCACCAGGAGGGATTTCAAAATGGGCTATTACTTCAGCAAGACCTTGCAGGTCGGGTTCGACGAAGCCGTGCGACGCACTACCGAAGCACTCAAGCAAGGCGGCTTCGGCATCATCACGGAAATCGACGTCACGCGAACGTTCAAGGACAAGCTCGGTGTCGATTTCCGAAACTATCGTATCCTTGGGGCATGCAATCCACAGCTTGCCTACGAAGCACTCCAGCTTGAGGACAAGGTCGGCACCATGCTGCCCTGCAACGTCGTCGTTCAGGAGATCGCTCACGATCGCACCGAAATCGCTGCCATTGATCCCGTCGCGTCGATGCAGGCAATTGAAAATCCTGACCTCAAGGCATCGGCTGAGCGTGTCCAGACCCTGCTCCGGAACGTGATCGAGGGCTTATAGGGAGACACGTAAATCCATTGAAGGATTGACCTGCCTCAAGGCCGGGCAGGCTGGGCGTGATCTGCTGCTTGCATGTCCGGATATATCAGATCTTTCCTCGAAATCGGATTGGGCGACGTCGGGCTGGTCGGCGGCAAGACCGCTTCGCTCGGCGAATTGTATTCAGCTCTCGCATCCCAAGGGATTGCCGTCCCCAATGGCTTCGCCATCACGGCAGACGCCTATCGCGAAGCGCTATTGCGGGGCGGTGTGGCGGACGAGCTTCACCGGCTTCTCGATGGGATCGACAAGAGCAAGATCAAGCACCTCACGAGCAAGGCCGCTAAGGCCCGCGAGATCATATACAAGGCGATGGACACGCCGCTGCTGCGCGAGCAGACCGTAGAAGCCTATCGGCAGCTTGAACGCGAGGCCGGGACCGGCGTTGCCGTCGCCGTACGGAGCTCTGCGACCGCCGAGGACCTGCCGACGGCGAGTTTTGCAGGCCAGCACGAAAGCTTTCTTAATGTGCGCGGGCCCAAAGACTTGTTCGAAGCTTGCCGGCGCTGCTTTGCCTCCATTTTCACCGATCGCGCGATTTCCTATCGCATCGACAACGGCTTCGATCATTTCAAGGTCGCGCTTTCTGTCGCCGTGATGAAAATGGTCCACTCCGATCTGGCGGCCAGCGGTGTCGTCTTCACGCTCGATACCGAATCCGGCTTTCGTGACGTGGTCTTTGTCACCGGCTGCTACGGTCTCGGCGAAACCATCGTGCAGGGCCAGGTCGATCCAGATGAATTCTACGTCCACAAGCCCACGCTCAGCCAAGGATATCGCCGGGTGCTGCGGCGCCGGCTCGGAGCCAAGCAGATCCGCATGATCTACGGCAAGCGCGGGGGCAGCCATGCGACGCTCACGCGCAATGTGCCTGACGCCGAACGACAGAAGTTCTGCATTTCCGATCCGGAGGTCCTGAGCCTCGCCGAGATCGCGGTCCGGATCGAAGCCCACTACTCCCGACATGCCGGCGTTTCGATGCCGATGGACATCGAATGGGCCAAGGACGGTGTCGACGGGAAGCTATACATCATTCAGGCCCGGCCCGAGACCGTTGCCTCCCAGCGTTCGACGGACGTCTACGAGACCTACAATCTCAAGGGACATGGCTCGGTCATCGTCAATGGCCGCGCGGTAGGAGAGAAGATCGCAGCTGGGCGTACGCGCCGCATCTCGACCGCGCGCGATCTTGCAGCCTTCAGGCCGGGTGAAATCCTGGTGGCGCCGGCCACCAGTCCTGATTGGGAACCGGTCATGAAGATCGCAGCCGGCATTATCACCGACAAGGGCGGTCGCACCTGCCATGCCGCCATCGTGGCGCGAGAGCTGGGCATCCCCGCCGTGGTGGGTGCCACACACGCGACCGAGAAGATCAAGAGCGGGACCGACGTCACGATCTGCTGTGCGGAGGGAGATAACGGCAGCGTATATCAGGGGGCGGTTGCCTTCGACATTACCAAGACGCCAGTGAGCGAACTCCGGCAGCCGCGCACGGCCATCATGGTCAATGTCGGAACCCCGGAAATGGCATTTCGCGCCGCCATGCAGCCGCAGGCCGGAGTTGGCCTCGCCCGCATGGAGTTCATCATCAGCGAACATATCGGCGTTCACCCGATGGCGCTGCTCAAGCCGGACAAAATCAAGTCGACCAAGGCGCGGGCCGCAATCGCACGCCTGACGAAGGGCTTCAAAAGCCCGGCCGACTTCTTTGTTCAGCGACTGGCGGAAGGCGTCGGCACCATCGCCGCGGCATTCTATCCGAAGCCAGTGATCGTACGGCTTTCCGATTTCAAGACCAACGAATATGCCAGCCTGATTGGCGGGGAAGGCTTTGAGCCCAGGGAAGAGAATCCGATGCTGGGATTCCGGGGTGCCTCGCGCTACAGTCATCCCGCCTACACCGAAGGATTTGCGCTGGAGTGCGCGGCGCTTCGCCTGGTGCGAAAGGAGATGGGTCTCTCCAATCTGCGCGTCATGGTGCCGTTCTGCCGAACCGTGGAGGAAGGCCGTCGCGTGATCGCCACGATGGCGGCCAACGGACTGAGACGCGGCGAAGACGGTCTCGAAATTTACGTCATGTGCGAGATCCCGAATAACGTCATCCAGATCGACGCGTTTTCTCAGTTATTCGATGGGTTTTCGATCGGTTCCAACGATCTCACCCAGCTCACGCTGGGGGTCGACCGGGATTCCGAGATCGTAGCCTTCGACTTCGACGAACGCGACCCGGGAATGCTGGAGATGTTCCGGCAGGCGGTGGTCGGCGCAAAGCGCAACGGTCGCCATATCGGCATCTGCGGCGAAGCGCCTGCGAACTATCCGGAGATCGCACGATATTTGACGGGACTTGGAATCGATTCGATCAGCGTCAATCCCTCAAGCGTGTTTCGCACCATGGCCGTGGTGTTCGACGCCGAAACCAATCAGCCAAGATCCGAGACCTGACGCCTTCCCTCGCTGTAACGATCAGATCACAGCCGGGACGGCAGCGGCATGAATACGTTCTGCCGCGGCGTTGACCCTGGTCATCGTCTTCGTCAGCTCGTCATAGACCCGATCGTCGATCGTCACCGTGCCAAAATTCGAATCTTCACCGTCAAAACGCCCCTGCGCCGGCTGATCGGCATGCTCGAACCAGTGATAACCGACTACATTCGGCTTGCTGAGGGCTGCCGCAACGTAGCCCTCGAAAGCCCGGGCGCGGTCGAGCTGAGTAGCCAGCCGTGGCCCCGCCCCTTTGGTATTCGGCAAGCTCGCGTCGTCGCCTCGGAATGAGAATTCGGCGATCAGGCATGGCTTACCGGTGGCAGCATAAGCGTCAATGACCGGACCGGGGTCGAACTCGTAGCAATTGAAGGAGATCACATCGAGATGGCGGCCGGCCGCTGCAATGACGCCTGCCAGCGGCTGATAGCCGAACCGTGATCCGAGCACGAGATGATTGGGATCGCGGCCGTCTTGATTGCCGAGACGCATGGCGGCCCGCCTAAGGAGCTTTTCATCCATGGGCAGACCTATTTTAACGACGAAGAGTGGAACGCCTTTGTCGAGGCGGCGCCGAAAGGAACCAACATCATCGGCGTGCGCATTCGATCGACAGGCGGCGAGACCAAGCTTTTCCGCGATGGCGACTATCCCGTGCTGCGCGGGACCGCGCTCCTGCTCGATGATCAGACGGCCTATCTCTGGACGACGGGTTATGTGCCACAGCTCGATACTTACATTGGGCCAGAGACACCCAATCCGCTGCATATCACCGTCATGAAGAGCAAAAACGCAAAGCCGGACATCCGCACGGTGCTCGCAGACATCATGGGTCTCACCAAAATCAACTACAATTCCTGCAACTTCAATGATGGCCTGCCCGTCACTGTCCGATTTGCGCGGATGGTCGGAGACGTCCTCACCATGGGGTCGGCGAAAGGAGAGGAACGTCAGCCATTCAAGTTCTATGTTTGAGGGTGCGCCAGCTTCCTTGCGACCGTGGTCATGGGCGCAGAGCATTGGTCGTCCGGCATGATCAGCTTTGAAGAGGACGACCGAGGATTAGTCCTCCTGTACGAAGTCGAGAACAACGATCCTGAGTGGGTCTCCAAACGGCTGAAGGACGGCGGCGAGGTCACCGTAAGCAATGGCTTCACCTTTGAATCCGCCGACCTGTTGAAGGCTCCTTCGAAGCGCGGCGGCGAGGAGCCGATCTACGAATTCCGCTTCGCGGAGAAGAAAGCTGGCTATTATCGGATTCCGGGCCGGATTTTGGGGTGCGACCACGATGTGCTGATTGCGGTCAATGGCCTCCGCCTTGAGCGCAGGACCTTCATCGCGGAGCGCAACACCCGCATTTTCCCGCGCATCGAGAAGGTGAAGCCAACCTCCGGCGAGATCGTCGTCGGAGGTTCACGGCAAGACGGGATACCGGTCGAGATTTTCCGCGAGCTTCTGGCAAAATTCCCGAACTCGACCGAGCTTGATCGCTACGCCGCCGCGCGAGTTGAGACGATAGTGGGAGAGTTTTTCGATGGCAATGCGGCAGCGCGAGAGAAATACGAGGCCTATCTTGATCGCCGAGGCTCCATTGTGTCGGCCGCTTCCCTGGATCAGCCTGACCTCATACAAGCCGAAATCGACAAGTACGTGCTGTTGCGCGAAATCATATTGGCTTGGCTCGGAGATGCAACATCGTACAGCGAGAAGGACTGGCAGCGGCTGATCATCAAGGTAATCCTCCTGCTCTTTCCAAAATACGTTGCCGTGCTCGAAGGCGTCACTGTGGCAGATTTTTATTCCAAGCCCGGAACGCGAAAAAACAGGTTCATCGACATCTGCCTCATCGACGCCGGGGGAAGTATCGATGTCATCGAGATCAAAAAACCTTTTGACGACGTGCTGCTGAGTCGGGGCCTTTATCGGGGCAACAGCGTTCCGACGAAGGAGCTATCCGGAACGGTCATGCAGGCCGAGAAATATCTCTTTCACCTTTCGAAATGGGGCGTCGAAGGCGAGCGGCAGCTCACCAAAAAATACGCCAGCGTGGTCCCGAACGGCATGCAGATCCGAATTACTAACCCGAAAGCCATGGTCTTGTTGGGACGCGACAAACGAGCCGACGGGACATCCGCGCTTACGGACGAACAACTGTTCGATCTCGAGGTGATCAAGCGCAAGTATTCTAATATGATGGACATCCTTACGTATGATGACCTGGTGCGCCGCCTTGATAACGTTATCGCGTCCCTGTCCCAGCGTCGAGGCGCGGGTCGTTTTGTAGCGAAGAGCCTGAAACGTTAGGTTCCGGAGGTAAGGAGCAACAATACCATTCAGTTTACAGCATGAAGGCGTACTCAAAGATGGGTGTTTGCATGATCGGAATAATTGCTCGATGTGCCGCTGGTGCATGCGAGCGACGGCCAGGGCTCCAGATGGCTGTCCGGACGGAGCTTCAGGGGCGCAACACGCCATCACAACGCCTGCTTAAGGTGCACCGGAAACGATCAAGGCCTTGGGGGTCTCGGACGCTGTGGGCTTGATGGTCCGTCCGAACAGCGGCTGATCTGGAATCGTCGGGACAAACGAGAAATCGATTGGATCGAGGGTGTGCGTATAGTCCTTCAGGAGTTCCGGAACAAAGGGCGCCAAGTTGAGTGTCATGCCGTTGACCAGTTGCGCCGTGACCGGACAGGCCAAGTAGAAATTGATGTTCTGAAGGACGAGCGACGTTGGGCTCGGCTCGAAGTGTAAGCGAATGGGAGACGCCTTCAACTGCCCACGGTATTCGGGCCCGCCAGGCGAGCGTGCCAGGGTAACATCAACGCCGATCGACTGGGACGGTACGGTCACGTGAATATTCTTGTCCGCCGTCCACGGCAACTGACAGAGAATGTGGCCCGCGACATCGAGCGGCGTAAATTTGAAGCTGGTATCGAGGCTTGCTGAGCCGGTCGTTTCAAGCTTCATTGAAAGCTTAGCGAGGTCCGGGGCGAATGCCACGTTGTGGAAACATATCCTAAGGTCACCCGTGCCAGAAATGCTGCCGTCAAAGTTTCCAACATTGCCGGTGCGATGAAGCGCGTCGACCGCGCCCTTGTAGGTCTCGCAGGTACCCTTGAGAGCTGTCTTCTGCGCCTCGCATAGGCCCTTCTTAGTCGATTTTTCCGTTTCGCACTGAGCCTTCTGCGTGTCGTATAGCCCATTTTGGGTGGCTTTCTCGCCTTCGCACACCTGATCCACAACCCACGCACCCGCGTTGCATAGGTCGAAGGCGCGATCGTATGCCTGGTTTTGAGCGGCCTTCGCGATCTCGCAGGGAATTTTACGCAGTCCACTGCAATCCCTCGTATCGTGATTGTGGGTGCACTGAGGTGGGCGCCGGCAGTCCCGTGTGTCTCGCTTCAGGTCGCATGCCTGGGTCGGCGTACAGTCACCTTTCGGGGTGCAATCAATCGCTGAGGCATCCGGTGTAGGAATCTTCTGCTCGAACGTCTGCTTCGGAATGGCGCCCGAACCTGCAAGGCACGCCTGCGCCTGAGCGAATGCGCGGTTGAAGGTATCGGCAATCAGCGCCTTCGCAACGGCGACCCACGCGCCAGTCGAGACATCGCGAAGATCAAATCCGTCGGACATGCGGTGCGTGAAGTCGGCAGCAAGGTCACTAAAGGCGCCCTTCGAGACCGTCTTTGCGGTTATGGCGCTCCCGGGCGGAGTAAGTTGTGCGAGGACCATTACGCGGCTGTTGTCGATGAGCAGCGCTGCGCTACCGAGTTCGTAGGGGCTGCGAACGGGTTGCGATGACAGAGTGAGCTTGAAGCTGCTCCCGGAAGTGGGGTTGATCTTGATCGGCCCCGAAGGATCGAATTGATCCTGAAGGCTTGCGGGCAATTCGGCATTCAGGACCGGCGCGTTCGTCATCGTGCCGATGATGTTGTCCGCATAGCTATCGAGAAGGCTCGCAAGAACCGCGCCGGCAACGGTGGCATCATATCGCTCTGCGAGCGTTATCTTGTCGATGTGAAGCGATCTGAATGCTGGCAGGAGTTTCACCTGCATGGCGCGCTTTGGCGCGGTGACCATCGTCGTGGTGGCACTCAGGAAGAACTCGGCGCGCCCAACGACCTGAGGCTTGAGCCGTTCGATCCACGCGCGCTTCTGGGGATCGTCGCCAGCGCCCTCAGGACGTAAGGAGAGATCAAACGATCCGGTCACCTTGAGGAGTTGACGGTCCGCCTCGACCGACAGCTTCGTGAGGCCCTTGCCCTTGAGCAACTCGCCCGCGACCATCTCGATTGTCTTGACGTCGACACCAGCAGCGATGTTGGGGTTTGGCATCGCTTCCAGGGCGGCGAGCGCGCCGTCGATTGCGGTCTGGCGCTGTTGCTCAGACGTTACCGGTGGCCAATGCGCGTTGACGATGTCACGAAGATTATCGCCTGATAGCGCGTACCAGACTCCGCCGCCCGCAAGGACGGCAAGAAGGAGGAAGATACCCCAACGCATTGCCTCGCCCCGCAATCAGAGAGTGTAGATAGCAATGTCTACCATATCCGCGCGTAGCGCCCAAGGGACCGAAGCCACCCGTCGACAGGTTTGTACAGCCGCACCGTCTAGCTCGGGCGCATTCATCGATAATCCAGCAGGCCACATCCGACTGATTAAGGCGTGCCGGTGTGCTCAACGTGATCCGAGGTTCGCCTGAACACAGCATGCCAGTGTATCGCCAAGGCGAGCACCGCCACCGCTGTCAGCACAGCGAACAGTGTTGGTTCCAGTCCCGGCAAAAGGGTCGCGTTTTTCTCGCAGGTCATTTTCCCGCCCATGTGGATAAGGTCGGTGCAGATGCGTGCGGGGTCATCCAGTTTGGTGAGCGCGGACCAGTCCCAGATGCTGCTCACGGGCTTTGGCGGATCATCGGTCGTGACGACCATGGCACTGTTGAAGATGCGCCAGAAATGAATGAGGACCGTTGCGGGAAGAAGGGACAGCAGGAAGAGCATCACCCCTTGGTAAACCTTACCTTCCGGCGAATTCGTCACGATGCTTTCGAAGCCGACGATCGGGATACGATCGTGCCAGTTGCCCGGCGGCGTCCGCTGGGCATAGCGCAGTCCAACCAGCGAATTCACAAACAGAACGAGGCATGTGACAGGAATGCCCCACATCGCGGCGGGGACGCGGTTTCCGACGATCAGTTTGGCGCCGAACATCTCTTGCCCGCCCTGAACAACGATCCAAGTATTCAGCGCGTAATAGAGCAGAAACAGGCCGACGACTGTCCATATCTTGCTAAGTTGTTGCTGAGTCATCCCGTTTCCCACTGTGCGGCCGTTTGGAAGCGGAGAGTAGACAAGCAAGAACACGTCTACACAACGGAGAACTCGCAATTCGAGGGCGCACCGCGGAACTGAATGCTGTCGATGACGATAAAATGATGGAGCGCATTGTTGCCGGAATTACGCTGGCTGGCGGTCTCCAAAACTTGTTCTCGACTTAAGAAGCAACCGCATGTGCCGCGAAGCCCAATTGGGTTTGAACCTCGAAGCCACTCTGCACGTGCTTGCTGATGGTCAGAACAGTGATGCTACACAGAAGAGCCGGATCGTTCAGTCACGTTTGTTGCTACTGCGCCTTTACTAGTTGCGCGTGCGGCAGGCTCTTAGGTGCCGATGCCGGCAGTACGGCATCTAGTCCAGCATGAATGAGAGCGACGACATCTAACTGTTGACCATGCTTTTCTGTTCTCGCTCAGTCGGTGCAGTCCATCACTTCCCGGACCGGCCTACGATGCCCTATAGGGAATGTCGGATCGGCTGATCGGGAAGTTCCAGTCGATGCCGATGGAACGGAGCATGGTGCGCACTGTCCGCTCCGTGTCAGGCGGCGCCGCGGGACCGACGACGATTTCGGCGATCTTGTGCTGGACGCGGAGCGGCATCGGTTGGGCAATGTAGGGAACGATCTCGCTGCCGCGAAAGCGCGTGGTGACGAAGGGCGAGAGGACAGTCGGCGTTCCCATCATCACCAGGCGGACCTCCTGCTCGTGTTCATAAGCGGGATGCTTCGAGGTCAGGCAGTTCCAGACGAGGGGCGAAGCGATGATTTCGCGGACGAACTGGTCCATGAAGGGAATGCCGATAGATTTGTCAGCCAATAGATTGGCGTTGGCGTTCGCGGTCGTGAGAAAGATCGCCGCGGCTTCCTCGAGACAAGCTTCATGCCGGCCGCACACATCGGCGAGACTGTAGCGAACCGCGCCGACGAACTCCGGGAGTTGACCGGGCGGCGGAGCGTCGGCGACGGCGAACAGCGAGGGGGAAAGTCCGATTGCGACGCCCCGCCCGTTGTCGGCATAGGCGCGCCATTGGCCGAGGTCGTCCCGCGCGCGGCTGAAACAGGCGATGAAGAACTCCAGGGTCGGCGCGAAATTGTCGTGCCGAAAGAGATCGAGGAAGCAATCGAGAAACAGCCGAACACGGCCATCCGCTCCGGTGGCGATTTGGTGCGCCACATCGCGGGCCATGTCGATGCCATGGGTCAGCTCGCTCGGATCGTTGAGGTGCCGGTAGTCGGTGAACCAGATCTGTCCGGCTTCGAGAATGCCCTTCAGACCGCGCACGTCGGTGTAATGATAAAGAGTCTGCGTAATCGTGCTGTTGGTCTGCTCGGACAGCAAATGCTGGCTTGTCCAGTCCTTGAATTTCTCGATCGCCTGCTGAAGCTCTTGGGGCATTGGCACATGGCCAGGATCGGTAGCGGCGGTTTTGGACATCGGATCGCCGTCAAGCTGCTGGTGTAAGGAGACGGCCGCTGGCGTCCATCTCGAAATGAATGGGATGGCTGATCGCCGCGAGGTCGAAATAGCACCGGCCATCGACCAAAACCGGCCAGGCGTACCAGGGCGACGTGCAGGTCGAGACCAGGTAGGTCTCGTCCGGCGCGTCGGCGCGGACGCTGGCGACCGGCAGGTAAGCCTCAGTGACGCTGGAGACATTGGTGAGCTGCACGTCATTGTCCTCGAACACGAGAACGGTCCGAGCGGCATCCGACTGTTTCCAGCGGGCGAGCTTGGGAAACTTCTTTTCGCAGGCGCGCGCGATGCGCTCTACCCGTGGTGTCTCGGCGCCGCGCGTCAGATGCTTGAGCTGGAAGCGGCCCTCCATGCCGGCGATGCCGGCGAACCGCACCAGCGATACCTGGAACGGCACGCTGGTCGGCTGGGTTGTCACCAGCGTGCCCCGATAGTCGGCATAGCGTCGTGGCGGCAGCGTCGGAGCGGTGGCGGTGATCCAAGTGAGCAACGCAGTCTGAATGGCGCGGACCTCCGTCGGCCAGCATGGCGCTCAGCGATGCAGTCGCAGCCGCCTGAAGCAGCAGGAACAGTGACGATGCGCGATTCTGGTGCGCCATGAAGCCGTCGAACGGCTCTATGCCTGTGTGCTCCAGGGCATAGAGCTGGCCGCCAAAACGGAACGTCATCTCGACGCGGGCATCCGCCGACGTCTCGCTCCCCCTGTCGCGGATCTGCACGTCCGAGCGCGGCACGCGCTCGCGTTGCTCAAGGTGCTGGACGATGCCCTCGCACGTCTCGGTTTCGTGAAAGGCCAGCATCGCCGAGCCCCTCCTCACTGACGCTGGAAAGCACCGGGCTGGTTGCCGCGATTGCTGCAGACGTAGGTCCGCCCGGTGGACTCGCTTGAGATCATCACTGATCCGCGACGGGGCTGCAGCACAGCGCGGATCGCGCGCTTGAAATCGACCCACGACATATCCTCCGGCCGCTCGATCCGCAGCGCGGTCCTGTGCGGGATCGATTCGACGTCGAGACCCCAGGATCGCAAAATTTTCTTTGCGTTGCGGATGCTGTCGCCGACGACGCGGTTGAACTCTCCAAAATAGGTACGCATGACATCACTCCTCATCTGAATCATCGGCAGCAAAAGCGATCGACACCGTCGCCAAGCCGTTGTTGCGGCTGAATCCAATCAAGACCCCTTCCCGATTCAGGGCGAGACGGATTGCTTTCAGTGTCTCAGGTCTGGAATCCCGTCCACGCTCGACGTTGGAAACCGTGCCTGCAGAAATGCCGGCCTGGGCCGCGAGCCCTCCCTGATCCAGACCCGCCATCATACGCGCGGCCGCGTAGGTGCGGCCGAGCGCCTGACTATTGGAAAGATTGAGCGGCATTTCCCATCCTCGGTTCCAAGATAATAGTATTAAATTAATTATGACTAAAATATGGCGTATATCTTATAGCTGTAATTTAAAGGCTGATGGCGATTGGGCGTCTGGCAGATCAGCGGCGGTCCCCCTCCTGTCCGGTCTGCTCGTTGCTACATGGCAAGGATGTGTAACGAGTACGAGCGACACATTCGCTGGGCTGAATACTGCCGGATGCTGGACCTCTCGCTCGGCATTCCGACCCGGCAGAGCGAACTCGACCTGCCGCCGTCCGATGACGTGCGGATCAACGAGACCGCGCCGGTCATGCGCGAGGCCGATGATGGAATCGAACTCGTGCCGATGAATTTCAGCTTCCCGCCCTCCGGCGCTCGGGGCGGGCCGGTATTCAATTTCAGGTCCGAGGGACGGCAGTTCGATACTACCAACCGTTGCCTCATTCCTGCATCAGCCTTCGTCGAATTCACCGGCAAGAAATATCCGAAGACCAAGCATCGGTTTACCCTGAATGGCGCGCCCTTCATGGCAATTGCCGGCATCTGGCGCGAGGGTCACGGCAATCATCCGCCGGCCTTCACAAAGCTGACGACCGCGCCCGGCGCGGATATGGAGCCCTATCACAATCGCCAGATCGTGGTGCTCCGACCCGAAGATTGGTCGGCTTGGCTTCACCTCACAAAACCTGAGGACGAACTGCTTCGACCGCTCGCCGCGGGCGGGCGGGTGGTCCAGACTGTGCGCGAGGGACGCGCATGAGCTTTGAGCTTCCCACGCCTGAAGGATTTTCCGGGCTCTTTTGGCCGGCGAGGATCGTGCATCCTTTCGGCCATGAAAGGAGCCCATGCCGATGACGACTCAAGACCTGTTGGACAAGATCACACAACTGCCAGAGAGGCCAATCGACGTCCCGACGGCGCCGCCGATCGAACTGGTGGCATTCGTGGTGCGCTGGAACCGCGGCCTGCGGCAATGGAAGACGACGACACTCGCCGGCTTCGCGCGTGTCTCGGTCTCGACCGTGGAGCGCATCGAACGCGGCGAGCGCGTGAGCGACAACGCCCTGGATAGGATCGCCCAGGCATTCGGATATGAGGCGGGATATTTCACGGCGCCCCGCCTGCCATTGGACGCCGAGGAGGCGGCCGCCAGCCTGGTGGAGACCTATTCCCATCTTGAAATCGTCCCGGTCGGGCCGATGACGTCGCATCGCGCTGTTCGCGACGCCGCGCGTTGTGATGCCGTCCTGATTCATCGTCCGGAGGTGTCTGACGTCTATGACGATGACATCGCAGGTTTGCAGGAATGGCTCGATCTCGCGTCATTTATCCTGTCGGATATCGCCGATCCCCCGCCGTCCGAGCGGGGTCGGCGCGACCTCTACAACGACATCCTTGCATGTGTGGGCGACCTCGAACGACGGGGCCTGACCGTCCTGTCGGGGGTGATGCCGGCTCCGCAAGATCGTTTGCCCGACTGGAAGGTCGCGGTCGTCTCGATCACGCCGCGGCTCACCGACCCCGGCGCGGCGAAGCGGCGGCACCTGATGGTCGATCGCCGCGTGGTGACGTTACCGTCCGGGCCGAAGACTACGTGAGGCGCCGGCCTCTCCGGCCGGCGATGATTGCGAGCATGTTCACGACCGACCAAGTCCCTTCGGCGCAGAGCGCGGCGGTTCTAAAATCGGCGAACCGCTTGTGCTGGAGCGCCAGGGCCAGGCGGACCGCCGCCTTGGCGTGAGCGCGGGCCTCTTCGTTGCTTGAGCCTTTCAGCTCCGCTTCGAAGATTGCCTCCAGCATCCGCTTGGCGTCGGTGTCGCTCGGGGTCTTGTCGTCGATGAGCGGATGCCGGGCGGGATCGTAAACCTCCTGCGCCACGGAGATCAGAGCCTCGCGGCAGAGCAGCCCGACGCCTTGATATTGCTCCTCCGTCTTGGCGCTATCGAGCCGAAGCCGCATCTCCTGGAGCTGGCGGTCGACTTTCTGCCAGCCGGTCGGCTCCTCGAAGACGACCGCGCGGCGGGCGGATTGCGCGACAAAGATCGGTTTGCCGGAAATGGTCTTTCCGGCCACCACTTGATAGCCGTCAGGCGTCAGCGCCTCGTTATAGACGCGCACGAGCGTCGATACTTCATCGTCGGCGGGCCGTACGACCGGGTGCACGGTCTCGCAGAGAAAGCGGAGAAATTCGGCATCCGGTCCGTACATCAAATTGAACCGGCGATCGTAGAAGACCCAGTCGCTCTCCCAGTCGCTATTACGTACACAGTGCTGATAGATGTCGCCGGCGGCATCTTGATAGCGATGGTCAAAGGACGGAAGCTTCGATAAGTCGTAAAGCCTTGCCAGAAATTCGTCGTCCTGCAGCCGGCCGGCCCAACTCAGCTTCGCAATGCTGAAATGGTCGATAACGGCCCGGCGCGTAACCTCCGAGATTTCCTTCGACGCTTCATCTACATCGAAGGTCATCGGTGTCCTGTCCATAGTAACTAGGCGGGGGCAAGCACGGCCAAGCGCTCGCAGATGAATTGTGCGATCTGCGCCGGGCTGAACCTGCGCGCGTCGACGTAGCCGTCGGTCTTGAAAACGCCGTCGACAGCGCCGTCGTCGGTTCGCACGAACATGATGCGGGCATTGTCGCGCTCCATGATGATCTCCCTGATCGCCCGAAACTCGATGCCGCACCAGTCCTTCCTCTGATAATCGGAGCCCAGGAACACGACAATGAGCTTGGAACGATACCGATAGATCTCCTGCAACAAGGTGTCGAGCGATGGCCGCGCCAGTTGCGACACGTAGTTGCTGTCGTAGAAGTATGAGTTCGGGCCGATTCTTGCCTCCAGCTCGCGCGCGACTTGTTCGACGATCGCTCTCACCTCTCCCGGAAAAGAAAGAGCCACGTCGAAATCATGCCTGGTGATATCGACAGTCTTGGTTGCCTGCCCGGTCCATGACGGCAGCGTAATACGCCGCGCGGCATGCAATTCCTTCGCAAGATTGACATCCTTGACCGCCCAATGCGTCCGGTTCATCTCCCAATTACCGATGTCGAGCTCGAAGGTGAGCTGTTCCAGATCGTCGGCGGACAGAAATGGATCAATCGCTTGGAGCTCGTATTCGATCCGAACCTGTCCCTGCCGTTTGGCTAGGCGAAGATACACGGCAGACGTTTGAGTTCCGAGACGGCGGCATCGTCCAGTGCCCCGAACCGCTCGGTGATCGCGTTTTCGGTGTATTCGCAGACACAGCGCGAGAATTCGATCTGCCAGGGCTCGCCGTTCCAGGCCTGGGCATTGGAGGAAACAAGAAGATTGTACATCGAGACGACCGCTGTTGCCGGTTTCGGGATTAGGCTTCGTGCTTTGGAGGTGTTACCGGCGGTTTTATCGGAATTTTCACGCCGGCGCACTGATCCGATCGTCCAAGGTCCGACGAAGATGAGCAGAAATCCCCGCTGAGGCCGTTCGGCAAGGGCAAGCGCAGATCGCCAGTGGCCTATCAGGGATCAAATAGCCCATCGAGTCCGGGCCATTCGTTCAGAACCCGCCCGGCTCTCGCGCCGAAGACCGCCGGAGCGGTTGGCGCCGCGAGCAGTACGACGCCGTAGGGCACAAAGAGCATGGAGACAGATCTCCAGCCCTGGGCTTGAAGCACGGCAGCGGCCCGCGCATGATCGGCGGGCACAAGCGGCCACAGGTGCCGATTGTGAAGATCGACGTAGACCAAGGCGTCCAAGCTCGCGCACGTGGCGGTGCCATAACGCGCGGCTTTCTCCGACAGACGATCGGCGACGAGCTCTGCCGCATCGTCGAACGACATCGGCTGCGATGGCTTGTACGGCTCCAGTACATCTGCGACACGTTGTGCATCGCGATATCGGTCCTGACGCAGACGCCACTCCAGTCCGCGTCTCTTGTTGCCAACGATCTCCATGATTTGGAAATCGGCGCTTCGGAATCTGACGTCGATCGGCTCTTCGCTGCTCGCGATGATCTCGCCGTCCTCGAAGGCTTCCCCGGCGCAACGGAGGAATGCGCGCACGATCATGCGCTCACGCTCCGGCTTTTGCGGATTTGAGAAAAGGCGCCGGGCGCGATCAGCGTATTCGCGCAGTTTGGCGAGACTTGCGTTGTCGGAAAAGGTCATTGTCTCCAAAGATAACACGCTTGGTCACGGAGCGTCTTTGACTTGTTCTTCACATGGCACCGCGGTCGCGGCAATCGCGTCGCGCAACTCGGTCAGCTCCTGGTGAATCCCGGCGCAGCGCCTGGTCGCGTCGCGCACCTGCTGGACATCGAAGACGTTTGGACCGTGGTCGGCGCGCTCGAATTCGTCGAGATATTCAAGGTTCTTTTTCACGAGCCCGACCCGATAGGGCTGGTACGGCTTGCCCTTGAAGGCGCCTTCCCATGTCTCGCCATGGACCAGGAAATTGCGTATCGGCCGCAACTCATCCAGCTCCTTGTAGAGGCGTTGCAGCGTCGCCTTGTGTTCATCGGGCACACCCCCGAAGTCACACCATTTCTTGAAGATCTTGATTTTGTCTGCGAATGTTCGCCCGGAATATTCGTCGAACAGCGCTTCGAGCGGCGCCTCATTGATGAGGTCCATCAACAGGAGCATCCTGAACTCGACGCGGCCCATCTCGGTCAAAAACTCCCCGAGCGCCTGATGTATCGCATCGGACGGTGTTCGCACCCCAGACTTTAGGCGGCGCCGCCATTTCCGTCGCCGTTGAGCTTTTCTTGAGTTCCTCGACATAAGTATCCCATAAGCAGGACCGAGGCCCACTGGCCGGAGCGTGTTCACTTCGATATCCCAGCCCGGGGGTGCCGCAATTCGGCGATCCTCTTTCAGTAGCAGGACAGTGCCGGGCGGCGTAGGGCTTAAGTTCGCTGCGGCGACGGTTGGTGACAATGGCTTGGCATAAGACTTCAGACGGTTCGTTCCTGGATCATAGCGGTAATATTCTGTTTTTCAGCAAAGATCGGTTCGTGAACGATATCTGTCTTGGCCGCTGCTGCTTTATCTGCGGCGCGCAGCCTGGGTCAAAAGTGTTCAACGACGAGCATGTTATTCCCGAGTGGGTGCTGCGGAAATTCAATCTGTTCGACAGGACGATCACCCTGCCGAATGGTGGGACCGTCAAGTATGGACGCTTCAAAGTCCCCTGCTGCCAGGACTGCAACTCGCTGATGGGACGCCAGATCGAAGAGCGGATCAGCAAGGTCGTCAATGCCGGCCTGGAGGCCGTGCAGAAGCACATCGCCGAGGGCAACGGGTTGGAGTTCTTCGTCTGGCTGGGCCTGATCTTTCTCAAGGTCCATCTCAAGGATAGGGAGTTTCGAATACACCACGATCTTCGCAAACCGGATGACAAGATCGGAGACCTGTATGACTGGCAGGTACTGCATCACATGCACTGCCTTGTGCGATGCTTTGTGAATGGAGCTTCTCTGGAGAAAGAAGTGTTTGGATCGCTGGGAGCTTTTGCAGCGAAGACCGCGGGATGGCGTGAGGAATTTGACTATGGCGACATATTCGACGCCCAGACCATGCTGCTGAGGCTCGGAAATGTTGCGCTGGTCACGACGTTCAACGACGCATGCGGAGCAATAAATGGCGCGATGCCAAAACTCGAGAAAATCGAAGGATCGTTGTCAGAAATCCAAGCGCGCGAGGTCATGGTTGACTTCGCCTTCATGAATCTGAGTCTGAAACAGCGCCCGCGTTTCTATACCGAGTGCGACGTGGGGAACGAGACGATCACCGAGAAGGCCGTGATGCCAGATCCCTTCGAGTTGGGTGAACTCAACTTTGCACTGCGAGGACGTCTGCTGCGCGACTCGTTCGGCGAAAGCGTGAAGCAGATACGAGTCGCGGGGAAGACGCAGCAGGAGATCGAACAGGCGATCGACGGTGGACGCTTCAGCGTTTTGGTCGATGAAACTGGCACGTTCATCAAGCAGAGTTTCACGCCTGATTCACGGTGAGCAGCGGGGTGTGATGATCTCCACAGCAGGTGCTCGTGACGATCTCAACGTACAGCAGAACACGACGAAGCCTAGCCGGCGATGGAAGCGAGAATATGCTGCGGCTGGGCCTAGTGATTAGCGCGGCGGAGTTCGCCAACGTCCGCCGACGCTTATTCAACGGATATTCGACGACTTCTCCAAAACGGATCTAAGTCATTGAAATTTCTGGCGCTCCCTAGGTGAATCGAACCCCTGTTTCAGCCTTGAGGGCCAAGTCATCCGTTTGATTATCATCGCAAGTCGAGTTCAGCGACGGAAGAAGCTCCCACTGCGACCCGTGTGCTCCTACGCCGATCACATTGTGGAGAGCAGACTGTTAAACAGGCTCCCAAAAACACCGTTTGAAAAACCGTTTTAGTTCGGTCGTCTCAAACGGTTCGCGAGGGTAAGTCATTGAAAGACTTGGTGGGCGCACCAGGGCTCGAACCTGGGACCCGCTGATTAAGAGTCAGCTGCTCTACCAACTGAGCTATGCGCCCGAAAGGCGGTCAAATGCCTTGCGAGGCCGGTCGTTTAGCAAAGCGATCCGGGTATGGCAAGCGATGTGGCGTATGTTTTCCAAGGTTCTTCCACAGGCCCGAAAATGCGAAAAGCCGCTGGATTCCAGCGGCTTCGCCAAGGCCAATCCCGGGGTTGATTCCTCGGGAAATACGGGGTGGCTCAGAGCCGGCCCTCGCGATCCCGGTCCGGGCCGCCGTCACGGTCGAAACGGTCGCCGTGGAAGCGGTCCATGCCGCGCTCCATCATGCGGTCCATGCCCCGTTCCATGAAGTGTCGGGACGGGCCGTCCCCACCGCCGCCGAACGGGCCACGGTGGCGGGTCAGCACGGCAAGGCGCCGCTTCTGGCCCTCGTCGAGCGTCTTGTAGAGCGGATCGGCGGCATCGGCGATCTTCTTCAGGGCGGCGGAGGTCGCGCCCATGTCCTCGGCGCGCTGGCGCAGGCGGGCGACCGGATCCTCGGGCTTGTCGGCGTTCTTGCCGGCGTCACCCGGGCCCGTATTCATCCGCGCATTGGCGCGGTCGATGCGCAGCTTGGCGAAGTCGCGCACGGCAGCCTCGACCGGCGGCCACAGCTTCTCCTGGTCGGCGTTGAGCTTCAGCCCGGCATGGACGGCGGCGATCCGCGCGTCGACGAAGGCGGCGCGGTCCTCCGGGTTCATGCGGACGTGGCGGAAGTGCTCCATCCACGGACGATGAAATTGGGCATAGACCGCGCCCGAGCCGGCGATGCTGAGCACGGCGATGGCGGCGATGGTGAACTTCCTCATACGGACCTCCTCTGGAAGGATGTCGGTGAGGATGAGCGCCGGACGGCTGACGCGCAACTTACAACTTGGACAGAGAGAGCGTTCTTACGAAGATGTAACTCCCCTGAATGTCCATTCAGATGCAGACTGAAATGATTTGCAACAAAAAAGGCCTCCGCGCAGGCTGCACGGAAGCCCCTTCATTGATGGTCGATCCGGATCAGTTCGTCGTGCTCTTCGATTCCTTGAGGAACTCGTCGATCAGCGGCTGGCCGACGCGGCCTGCGGCGTCCTTGTAGACCGGCTCCATCGCCTTGCGCATCGCCTCGTCCTGCTGCGGCGTGAGCTTGATGATCTCGCTCTTGCCGCTCTTCTTGATCTCGGCCAGCGCGTCGTCATTCTCCTTCTGCGACTGCGCGTTGTTGAAGTCGGTCGCCTCCTTCATCGCCTTCGACAGCTGGTCGCGGATGTCGGCCGGCAGATCGTCCCAGAACTTCTTGTTCACGATCACGACGTAGCCGATGTAGCCGTGATTGGTCTCGGTGATGTACTTCTGCACCTCGTGCATCTTCTGCGTATAGATGTTCGACCAGGTGTTCTCCTGGCCGTCGACCACACCGGTCTGCAGCGCCTGATAGACTTCCGAGAACGCCATCACCTGCGGCAGCGAGCCGAGCGACTTGAACTGGGCCTGCAGCACGCGCGAGGACTGGATGCGGAACTTGACGCCCTGGTAGTCGGCGGGTGCGACCAGCTTCTTGTTGGCGCTCATCTGCTTGAAGCCGTTGTCCCAATAGGCAAGGCCGGTGATGCCCTTGGAGTCCAGCAGCTTGAGCAGCCGGAGGCCGAGCGGGCCTTCCGTCACCTTCCGCAGCGTCTTCAGGTCCGGAAGGATGTAAGGCAGATCGAACACCTCGAATTCGCGGATGCCGAGCGGGCCGAACTTCGAGTTGGACGGCGCCAGCATCTGCACGCTGCCGAGCTGGAGCGCCTCGAGCTCTTCCTTGTCCTTGTAGAGCGTCGAGTTCGGGTAGACTTCGATCTTGACCTTGCCGCCGGTGTACTTCTCGGCGAGCTCCTTGAACTTCTCCGACGCCTTGCCCTTCGGCGTGTCGGTGGCGACGACGTGGCTGAACTTGATGATGATCGGCGATTGGGCCGATGCCGGCCCGGTCAGGGCCAACGCCCCGGTCAAGACCGCAACCGATGCCGCAGCCCAAATGAAATTCCGCATGCTTCCTCCCGCACGTTTTTTGGTGGGGCACGAACCGTCGCCCCCAAGCCTTAGATTCAAGACTTGAAGGCAGGATTATAGGGAAGCGGGCACAGGCGCCATTGCCCCTTAGCAGGGGGCGGCTTGCAAAAATGCGGTATCCGGAGGCGAAATCTGCCGGACTGGGTCACGCAGGGCGATGGCAGGGAAATCCTGCCATCGCCGCTACCGCCTCTCGCAACCTCAGCCGTGCAGCGCCGGCGCGAGCTGGGCCTGCTGCGCGACCGCCGGATCGGTGATCAGGGTGCCGCCGTGCCCGTCCGAGGAGATCGCGAAGTCGGCCGCGCTGTACTGACCGAGCAAGTGCAGCGTCGCGACGTGGGTGCCGTCGGAGACCGTCAGTGTGCCGCCGGTGTTGTCGTTGTTCTGCGCATAGGCCATCGAGGTCAGACCGTCGCTGAACAGTATGTCGCCGAGATCGAGACTGTCATGGTCCTGCCAGCCGGAGATCGTTCCCGTGAAGGCCGACGCCTGGGCCAACACCAGCGAGGCATTGGGACCGGCGAAGATCACATCGTCGATCGTGCCGCCCGCATGGACGAAGGCGAGCGCGCCCGAGCCGATCGTGGTGTCATCAGCGCTGCCGCCGGCCTGCACGTGCTGCGTGCCGGACAGAACCGTCGTGCCGGTTGCGCTGCCATACACATATTGCACGCCGCCGTTGACGATGGTGGCGCTGGCGGCGCCCCAATCGACCTGGACTCCGCCGGCATTGATCGTGGTGCCGGTCGCAGTACCGTCGGCGTAGACGCTCTGCTGGCTGCCGGCGTTGACCGTCGTGATCGACGCGTTGCCGTGGAGATACTGGAGGGCGCCATTGCTGATCGTGGTCTGGACCACCGTGCCGCCATAGACCGACTGGACGCCGCCATCCATGGTGGTGTTGATCGCGGTTCCACCCAGATAGACGTCCTGCCCGCCGCCATGGATCGTCGTGTCCGAGGCCGTGCCGCCGCTCTCGACGGCCTGCAGGCCCGAATTGATCGTCGTGAGGCTCGCCGAGCCGAACACGTACTGACCGCCGCCGCTGATCGTCGTGATGATCGTGAAGCCCCAATCGATCTGGATGCCGCCGGCATTGATGGTGGACCCGGTCGCACTGCCGTCGATGTAGACGTTCTGCTCACCACCGGAATTGACGATGGTGTTGAAAGCATTGTTGTGAACGTGCTGGAAGCCGCCATTCGCGACCGTGGTCTGGATCGCAACGCCGAAGACGTTCTGCGTGCCGCCGTCCACGGTGGTGTTGGTCGCGATACCACCGCCGAGGATATCCTGGTCGCCGCCGGCCTTGATCGTCGTGCCGTCGGCCGAGCCGCCGATCTGGATGTACTGATTGCCCGAGATCACGGAGTTCGAGGCCAGACCGAACACCAGCTGCGCGGCCCCCGCGGCAACCACCATTCCATTGGCCGAGCCCTCCAGCACGACCGCCGCGCCGCTCTCGACCTGGATGTCGGAATAGCCGGACGCGTCCTTGATCCGCCAGACGCCGCTCTGGACGTCGAGCTTCTCGACATTGACGACCGTGCCAAGGAGCGAACCGGAGCCACTTCCCGACAGCACCAGCGTGTCGACGCCGTCGCCGCCGTCGATCGTGCCGGTGACGATCGAAGCGGTGGCGAGGTTGATGCTGTCGTCGCCTGCCCCCATCGAGACGTCGCCGGTGATGGAGCCGCTGTTGGTGAGCGTATCGTTGCCGCCGTCGGTGGCGACGCTGCCGAAAATGCCGCCCGTGTTGGTGACGGTGTCGCCGAAGGTGCCGACGATCGAGATCGCCTCGCCGTTGTTGCCGCGGATCGTGCCGTCGTTGATGATGGTCATGACGCCGAAGGCGCTACCGTCATTGCTGTCGTCCACGGTGATCGCGCGCTGATCGCTGATGATCAGGCCGCCCACCTCGTTGTGGACGAAGCCGCCACCTATCGCGAGCGCCTCGTTGAGGCCGTTGGCGCCGCTGGTCAGGCCGACCGCCGCGATCGTTCCGAAATTGTCGATCGAGACCAGACCGTCGACATCGACGCCGTCTGCGTCAGCACCGCCGACCGCCGTGCCGGTGATGGTGCCCCGGTTGGTCACTGTTGTCGTCGTGTTAGCCGCGCTGTCCATGTTGATGCCGGAGCCGCTGCGGCCGATGATTGTGCCGTCGTTGTTGACGGTGATCGGCTGGTCGCCGGTGATGGCGTGGCGGGCGCCGTCGATGATTCCGCCGGCGTAGTTGTTGACCACGCCACCGGTGTTGACCGACTGGAAGTCGATCGCGTCGTTGCCATCAGAGGCCGCCGAGGCATTGTGGCTGACGATCTGACCGTAATTGTTGATGGTGGCGTTGGCGCCGGGCCGGATCGCGTCGGCATCGGCCGCCGAAATCACGCCGGTTGCCGCGTTGTTGATGACGGTATTGGCGCCGCTCGAATTGATGTCGTCGAGATCGAGCGCCTGGCCGGCATTGCTGCCGGTCCCGGTCGACGAGATCGTGCCCTCGTTGTTGACGGTGAAGGTGCCGCTCTTGCCCGAGACCAGGTTCGAAATCTTCACAGCGTCCTTGGTCGCGGTGATGGTGGCGCCGGCCTTGTTGTTGATGGTGAGGCTGCCGCTCGTCGAACCGCTGGTGGCGATCGCGCGGCTGGTGCCGGTGATGGTGCCGGAATTGTCGACCACCGCGCCGGGCGAGGTACTGCCGCCGATCCAGGTCACCGGGGTCGAGCCCGACAGGGTCGCGCCGGCGAGGACGGTCAGATGATCGTTGTTCGCCAGCGTGATCGGGTTCGACGAGTTGCCGGAGACGAGGGTGCCGTCGTCATTGGCGATGGTGCCGGTCGCCGTCGCGGTGCCGATCGTGACTGCCGCGCCCGGATTGCTGGCGCTGGTGAGCGTGAGCGTAAAGCTCTCGTCGGGCTCTGCGGTGGTGTCGCCGGAGATCGTGATGGTGATTGTCGCCGAGGACGCACCGTCGGCGAAGCTGCCGCTGAAGGTCGAGGCCGGCAGCGTGCCGCCGAAATCGGCCGCATCGGTGGTGCCGGCGGCGAAGCTGCCGGAGAAGCTGAGCACGCCGGTGGTGCCGCCGGTGCGCGCAATGGTGAAAGTCATGGTCTTGGTGCCGCTCTGCCCCTCGGCAACCGACACGCTCGGCGACGAGAACGAGATCGTCTGCGTGGCGGGCGCGGCCACGGTGAAGGCGGTGGTCGGGAACGGCGCGTCGGGCGTGGTGCCGTCGGTGCTCTGGTCGCCGCTGCCGTTCTGGGTCGCCCAATTGGCGGTGTTGCCAATCGCGGCGAGGTAGTCGGCGAAGCTGGTGAAGCCCGAGCGCGGTCCGTTATAGCCGACGATATCGAGGCCGCCGGTGAAGCTGACCGCGGTCTGACCGGCAACGAGGCCGGTGCCGGTCAGCGTGCCGTCTGAGGTCGCATAGCCGACATTGGAGATCGCGGCGAGGAAGGTCGGCGCGGTCGAGCTGCCGACATAGGCGTAGACGACCTCGCTGTCGTTGGAGAGGCCGGTATTGTTGGCGTTGGTGAAGGTGGCCGAGCCGGCGCTGGTCCCGAACGTGCCCTTGCCGATGTTGTTGATGTCGATGACGGTGCCGGCGGGAATCGCGCCGGTCGCGGTCCAGGCGATCGTGCTTTCGGCGTTGCTGCCGGTTGCGAAGCTGGTTCCGTTCCAGTTGCTGTCGGTGAAATTGATGACAGTGCCCTGCGGGATGTCGGTCAGGGCGACAAAGGACAAATTATCGTTGCCGTCGCCGTTGAAACCGGTGAAGGCGATCGAACCAGCGGAAAGGGGCATTCCAAATTCTCCAGCAGCAAGGGCGCGCGACGCTGCCGGTTAATGGTAAGCGCTCCTTTCTACGCACCTATGCAGTTGAGCGCGGGGATGGGATGAGGTGTCCACCATGAACGAGGTGGACACCATCGATGATCACTCCAGAAGAACTTTTGAGAC
>NZ_JASAUS010000084.1:0-39812 GCF_029953005.1 Bradyrhizobium sp. Mp27
GGCGGCGCGACCGAGGTCGAGGTGAAGGAGCGCAAGGATCGCGTTGATGACGCGATGCATGCGACCCGCGCGGCGGTCGAGGAAGGCATCGTCCCGGGCGGCGGCGTCGCCTTGCTCCGTGCCTCCGAGCATCTCAAGGGGCTGCGCACCAAGAACGACGACCAGAAGACCGGCGTCGAGATCGTGCGCAAGGCGCTGTCGGCTCCCGCTCGCCAGATCGCGATCAACGCCGGCGAAGACGGCTCGGTCATCGTCGGCAAGATCCTGGAAAAGGAACAGTACGCCTACGGCTTCGACTCGCAGACGGGTGAGTACGGCAACTTGGTCGCCAAGGGCATCATCGACCCGACCAAGGTGGTTCGCGTGGCGATCCAGAACGCGGCCTCGGTCGCGGCTCTCCTGATCACCACCGAAGCCATGGTGGCCGAGGTGCCGAAGAGGAACGCCGGCGGCGGCGCGCCTGCGGGTGGCGGCGGCATGGGAGGCATGGGCGGTATGGATTTCTAGATCAACCCGCTCATGGCCGAACGGCAGACAAGGAAAGGGATGGCCGATTCCTTGCTTCATTTGGAAAATGGCGCAGTCCGCTGCCTGTTGAAGAGAGATCGGGCGGCGACGGCGGCAGGGTGAGGCCATTGACGATTGATGGTCAACCCGGCGTTCGCGGGTTGCTGCTGTTCGATGATGGGCCGGCTGAGGCTTGCCGTTCCTTCGCTTCGTAATACTCAGCTGAGAACTTGATGGACCATCGCGCGAAGAACGAACGCAATTCCTGAGTGGGCTTCTCGACGCCGAGATGCTCTGCGACATGCGCCTCACGCAACCATCGCACCGCCGACGTGAGGCCGGCAACGCGCTCGAGCCTCTCAACCGCCGCGGTCCCGGCGATCTCTGCCTGCCGATAGCGAAGGCCGACCTTTCTGATCACATGCACGCGCTTGATGTTGTCGTAGCCCTTGAAGACGAGCTGAACGAGCGGGTGCTTCTTGGCCTGCGGCCAGGCTGCCGGATAGACCGGTAGCACCAGAAGCTTGCTCTTCGCGATGACCGTTGCGAGCGGATGCAGGAGTTGCATCCAGGCTGGCCAGGACGTGACCTTGGCAAACAATACCGCGTGCATCGCCGTTGCCGCACCGAAAGAGATCGGCAGCCAAAGGATCGCGCAAAGGATCACGAGCAATGCGGTGTTCGGCGTGAGATGCCGGCATGTTCTGAACACCCATGCCATGCCGCCTTCAAAGGCATCATGTATGGCTTGTTCGAACGCCCGATAGCTGATCTTCCGCCGGAACCACAACCAGTTTCGGCGAATCGATCTACCCCACTGCCGACGCTTCGCCGCGGACAGGGGAAGGAAGCGCACCGCGCCATCGATGACAGTCACGATGACGTCGCCGAAAACCCTGGCCGCGAAGAGCGGAAGCCAGACAATCTGCATTGCAAAAGGGAAGGCGTAGTCAAGCATCCGCATCAAGATCGAAAGAACGAAACGCAGGATCTTGTTCGTGGCGAGCGCGACAACAACAAGCGGGATGATGATCACATCGTCGAGCGCACCGCGAAAGCGGCTTTCCTCGGTCCATGCCGGGTGACGACCATCGGTCACGGTGCACCGTCCGGGCTGAGTGCCGGCTCAGACTAGCACATTGCGAGCTCGAGGGGGGCCTCAGGTGCCGGTCGTTAGGCGACGGCGAGCACTCCGCATAAGGGGCCGGTTCGCATGACCCGCGTTAACCCTGTCTCTGATCTTGTCCCGTGGTCGCGCCGGCTGGTTCGGTTCTGCCGCCAAGCCGCCTTATTGGATGCCTGCAATCGGTCTTCGATTTTCGGGAGCTTATTTTTCGGCAGGCTTTGAACGAGGCGTCTCGTTCGGGAAGCGTGAAATCAGATGAAGGCGGCTCTCATCCTCGTTGGCTTCGGTACACTCGCGGTGATGGAGCTTGAGACGGCGCCGCGCATGACAAAGCCCGTGAACGTGCCGCCCGTTCAGGCGACCGTCGGGTTACGCGTCTCAGCCGATACGCTGACGACGGCAGACCGGCTCGAAATCCCGCACATGCAATTTGAGGCGCCTCCGCAGCCGGTCTCCGTGAGCGAACCGATGCCTCTGCCGGATCAAACAGCGACGGTTGCGCCAGAGCCTTTGAAGATCATCGCGCCACACCAGCGCACCGCAAGCGGGAGAAAATTCGCGGTCATGCTGCCCAGACCTCGGCCCGCGCAGGGAACGTCCAAGGCAATTGCGAATGCCAAGCGCGCCAAAGCAGTCGCGGAGGTCAAGCCCTGCCGGTCAGGTGTCTTCGATGGCCTGTTCAAGGCATTGAACCTGTCAACGGGCTGTCAGAGCTAGCCCCAAGATCCTGCATCAGCGATATCGTTTCCGCCACGCCGGATTCACGCGGCCACGGTATCAATCGAGCGGCGGATCACCTGGCGCACCTCCGCATTCGACAGGAACAGGTCGTGGTTGATAACGCCCCAGCCTGCCTCGGACGCATCGACCACGCGCACCCCGAGCCCTTCGATGGCGGTCTTCTCGGCAGCGCCGACCCGTGTCATCCCACCAGCGATTTGCCCCGACAACGCCAGCGCGCGGTCGTTCGTTGCGGCGATGACGGTGATCTTGCGCGAAAGCGGACCGATGCGGTTGATCGACGACGAGAACACGTCCATGTCGATGTCCGGCGCGGCGAACACCACGGCCCCGATCCTGCCCGCAACGGCGTCACCGGATCGCGCATAGAGCTGGCGCAGGCTTTCGAGCGTCAGCATGGTTCCCATGCTGTGCGCGACGATGTGGACGCGGCCGGCGCTTGAACTCGTCACGACGGATTGCAGCACGCGTTCGAAGCCATCGCGAGACCACATTGCGCTGTCGCGGTCATAGGCGTAGTCGAACAGTCCAGCCTTCGAGGGCCAGGAGAATACCATCGTCTGGCCGCGGAACTTGATGCCATCGGAGAGATGCGCGGCATCGAGCGCCGCTGTCTCGAACGTCTGCTTGAAGCCGTGCACGTAGATGAGAACATCTGGTCCGCCGCCGGCCGGCGCGACAAGACTGCCGACATCGCCCGATACCGGCTCGACCCCATCAAGACGCCAATCGTCAAGCCCGGCTGCAGCCAGAGAGAAACGGCTGTCACCAGGCGCCACAAGCTTCGCTCGTGCGACGGTCATCGTAGAAGCTCGCTCCGGCCCGAACCACGGCTTCGACCGGCCGCCGCTCACTGGCTTGCGCGTGGTGACGACGAGCAATGTAGGGTCGACTGAAAGCGACGAAGCGTCGTAGCGTGCGCCGGTAGCAAGGCTGGCGCATCCGCCCAGTGCGACAACGCAGGCCGAGGACGCAAGCCCGCCAAGGAGCGCACGGCGGGACGCAATCACTTCGTGTTGCACTAAACGTCGGATGATCACGCAGAACCTTTGGGAACTGCCCCCTGGAGGAGCCCGCCCCCTGCGCGCGTTCCTGAATGATGATGGCGGCGAGAATAAGGGCGGGGCGCGCCACGCCGCTTGTTCCAAATGCGGATTGAAATAGTCGAACAATCAAGCAGGTTTTGGTTCCGCCATTCGGAGGTTCGATCCCTCACTGGCCTAGTCAGGTCGCAACCCGACGGATGCGCCGGGCTGCCAGCTGGATTCGGCGAACTCAGGACTTCGTGGGGCTGCGGACCGCCACGCCGGGATCGATCGTCTGCGACGGTAGGCGGCGTTCGGCGGGGCGCGCGACCAGCAGATAGAGAACCAGAGCGAGCAGCGACGTTGCTGCCATCACCGCCGTCATTGACAACGCGGTCCGCCCGTCGAAGCGAAGTGCGACCAATCCGCTCGATATTGCGCCGGCGGTCAGCTGAATGCTTCCGGCGGCGGCGCTGACGGCGCCCGCGATCTCCGGGAGACGCTGCATCGTCGCGCTCATCACGTTCGGCACGCTGAACCCGAAGCCGAGGGCGACCGCCATCAGCAGCGCGACCACGAGTGACGTGGGCATCCAGCCGGCCAATGTCATCGCGAGCAGGGCGGTGCTGGCGGCGGCCGACAACGTCAGCCCGGTTGCGAGCATGCGGGCGGACTCTACGCCGCGCCGGCCGAGCTGGCCGTCGAGAAAGGCGCCGACCATGACGGCCCCTGAGCACGCGCTGAAGATCAGGCCATATTGCTCGGGGCGCAGTCCGACGGCGCCGACGAAGAACAGCGAGGCGCCGGTGACGTAGGCAAACACGGTCGCGCCGCCCGCGGCGCCGACCAGGATGAAAGGCAACGACACCGGATGTGTCAGCACCTGGCGGTAGCTGTCGATGACAGCCGAAAGCGCCAGGCGGCCGGAGCGGTCGGTCGTCGCAGTCTCCGCGAAGCGAAACATCACCACGACCAGCAGCATGAGACCGATCCCCGCCTGGGCGGCATAGATCGATCGCCAGCAGGGCGGCGCCGGCCGTCGGTGCGATCACGGTCGCGACATTGACTGTGACCATGACGTTGGCGGTCTTGCCTCGCGCGGCGTTGCCGTCGAAGAGATCGCGAATGATGGCGAAGGTCGTTGCGGTGGCGGCGGCGCCGATGCCCTGGACGAAGCGGCCCAGCAACAGAACCGGCAGCGAGGACGCCTTCGCGCAGGCAAGGCTTGCGGCGACGAACAGTACGAGGCCGAATGCCAGAATCGGCTTGCGGCCCAGGCGGTCGGAGATAGGTCCGTAGATCAGCGGCGCGGTGGCGAGGCTGAGCATGAAGGCGCTCATGGTCAACCCGACATCCGACGCGCTCGCGTTGAGCGTCGCGCCGGTTGCTGCCAGCGCCGGCAGATTGATGTCGATGCCGGAATAGGGCACGGCCGCCAGAAATCCGAGCAGCAGCGTGAAGGCGAAGGATGCGGGGTCGATTTGCATGGACGGATTTCCGGTTCCGGCTTGGTCGATGTGCATGAGGTTCGATGTGCATGAGGTGATGGAGGCGCGGTCGCCCGCCCTCCATCGTCGCGTTCGGCGATTACGCGCGCCGCCGCCGGCTTGCCGCCATCGCGCCGGTATGCGAGCTCTCGTCGGCCACGAGCTCGCCGATGACCCGGAGGACTTCGGCCCGCGTGTCGATCCCGGCGAATTCGTCCGCGATCTGCGAGGCACGCGACTGGAAGCGGGATTGATCGAGCACCGTCCGCACCGCGTCGCGCAACGCCTTCGGTGTCGGCTCGTTGGTCGCGAGGTTGATGCCGACCCCGGACCATGCGACCCGCGCGTTGACGTCGGCCTTGTCTTCGGTCAGCCCCGCGGTGACCAGCGGGATGCCGAAGCTCATGGCCTGGTTGACGCTGCCATAGCCGCCATTGGTGACGAGCACGTCGACGTTCGGCAGCAGCCATTCGAACGGCAGATAGCTGGCGATGCGCGCGTTCGACGGGATCTTGCCGGGGATGGCGTCAACCGGGCGGCCGCCTGCCGTCACGATCACCAGGATGTCTTCCTCGTCCGCGAGGGCGGCCAGCGTCGGGGCAACCAGCAGATTGAAATTGTGATTGGCCACCGTTCCCTGCGTCACCAGAACGATCTTGCGCGATCCGTCGAGCTCTTCGGCCCAGGACGGCGGCGGGACCTGGTTGGCGATGATCGGCGGGGTGCCGACGAAATGCACTGAGGGCGGAATCTCGCGAGGAAATTCGAAGCTTGGCACCGACAATTGCAGATAGGCATCCCCGAGAGCGACCACGGAATGGAAGAGCGGCATCGCGATCGGCCCGACCCCGAGAGACTTCAACGCCCGGTTCAGGCGCATTGACACCGGCTGATCGACTGCCGCATCAAATTCCCGCGCCATGGTCGCATAGCGATCGCGCTCCTCGTCGGTCTTTGCCGGCGGCAGACCGAGGAAATTGGGCCCGCCGTCCTCGCGCGCCCAATGCAGAAACGAGGTCCCGCAGAGCGCGATGGGAGGCCGCTGCGAGCGCGGTCCGAGCAGCATCGGCAGTACACCGAACAGCATGTCGTCGGCGACAATGATGTCGGCGGGGAATTGCCGCAGGATTTGCAGCAGCCCCTGGTGCTGAGCCGGAATGGCGTCGACGAAGATGCGCTCGCAAGCAACACGGAACCACTCCAGTCCCGGCGGAATGGTCTTGAGTTCGGGGAATCGCGAGAAGACGTCGTTTGGATCAAAGTCCGCGTCCTCGGGAAGGGGAAAGAACTTCACGCCGCTGGCTTCGACGCGGGCACGAAAGGCGGTGCCCGTCAGGAAAGCGATCTCGTGACCATCGCCACGCAGGATTTGCGTGATCGCCAGCATCGGATTGAGATGACCCGTCGCAGGTGTCGAAGCGATAAGAATCTTCATGTGAGTTGACCTCTTGATGATCGATGCACGGTCGCCCCAGGGCGTCCGGTCGAGTAAGAGGCAATTGAAGCGATCGCCGTTACGCCATGGCTTCCGGCGGCAATGGAAATGGTTACGGCGGCAACGCATCGTGGCGCTGCCAAGGCCAAGCAAAAAGGCCGATGCAAAAACCGGTGACATCGCGCCGGAAGCCGATAGCTCGCACAGGATTACAATTGTAACGCGAGCGGCAAGCGATGAAACGGCACGGAAACACCGCGCTGTTAATCCGGCAGACCTCCGCATGGCACACCTTCGCAGATATTGGCGCGTTGGCGTCGGCCGAAATTCATTTTTGACGATCCGGATGTCGCGCGACATCGGTCGCGCCAAATTCATTGAGGACTGCCATGGAAAATATTTTTGCCCTGATTGCGATGGTTGCGTTCATCGCGTTTCTCGCCTGGCTGGGCGTTCGCGCCTCCCGGACGAAATCTGCTCTGGCGAAGTGGAGCGGCATGGTGCTGACGGCCATGCTGGCCGTCTCAGTGTTCGGCGTCGCCGCTTTGACCGCGGTCGGTATCGTCCGGCAACACGCCCGTTCTGCACCGGTCCCGGATGTGAAGATCGAGGCGACACCGGACCAGATTGCCCGAGGCATGGCCGTGGCCGACGGCTTTTGCGCCGCATGTCACTCGCAGACCGGGACGCTGACCGGCGGCGGCGACGTCGCCAAGGATCTCCCGATTCCCATCGGCTCGTTCGTGCCGGCCAATCTCACGCCCGCCGGCGTCCTGAAGAATTGGTCCGATGGCGAGATCTTTCGTGCCATTCGCAATGGGATCGACGCGAGGGGGCGCTGGCTGGCGATCATGTCCTTCACCAATGCCGGCCGGCTCAGTGACGACGACACCAAGGCCGTGATCGCCTACATCCGCAGCCTGCCCGCGAGCGGTGCGCAGACCCCGGATCCGCCGGATCGCTTCAGCCTGCTGGGCATCGTGATGCTGGGCGCCGGATTGTTGCCGGATGCGAAGCCCGTCTTCACCGGCGTGATCACCGCGCCGCCGAAGGCGCCGACGGCGCTCTATGGCAAGTACCTGCTGTCCTATCAGGATTGCCGCGAATGCCACGGCAGGGATCTCGGCGGCGGCGTGCCGGGACAATTGCCGCCGCTTGGACCGGACCTCGGTATCGTCAAGAACTGGAGCCTTGCGCAGTTCGTCGACACCATGCGCACAGGCGTTGATCCGAACGGGCATCGGCTCGGCGAGCAGATGCCGTGGCGGCCGATCGGGCGGATGGATGACGACGATCTCGCCGCGATCTACCAGTACCTGTTGGCTCTGCCGGGCTCCTGATGATTTCGTGAAGCCCGCAAACGGTCGCGCCCGGCGCGGCGCGCAACAGTCTGCGCAGCCCAGCGCAGTCGCTGAACGACAGCGCAGGCCGCAGGCTTCATATCGCCCCGAAGTAGCAAGCGTTGGGATCACAATTATTCACGTATGCGACATCCGGCGGAATTAGCCGCAGAATTACCCTGTTGCGACGTCATCACGGCACCATAGATGGACTCAGTGTGTGCCGATGACCGCGGGTATCCCGTTCTATTTTGAGCGATTCCAATTCGGACGACATCAATATCATTTCACCACAGCCGGACGTTGACGTTCGTAACTTTTAAGTACAGCTCACTCGGCGGACGGCGAATTTTGAGAGTATGGAATGCTTGCAGATATTGGCCACATCGTCGTCGTCGATGACGATCCGACGTTAAGGCAAATGGTGATCAAATATCTCGAGGAGCATAATATCCCGACAAGGGCGGCCTCCAACAGATCGGAATTGAACCACTATCTCGATGGCAGCCAGCCGAGCCTGATCATCCTCGACCTTCGGCTTGGTCAGGATGACGGTCTGGACCTGTTGAGGGAAATCCGGTCGCATTCCGACGTGCCGGTCATCATCACGACGGGCCATCGCCCCGACGAGATCGATCGCATCGTCGGGCTCGAGCTCGGCGCCGACGACTACATCATCAAGCCGTTCTCCCTGAGGGAGCTGCTGGCGCGCGTCCGCGCGGTGTTGCGGCGGCAGGAGATGGGACGGGCCGCGCGTGCCCGCGATCCCGAGCGCGGGGGCTATCGCTTCAGCGGCTGGAAGCTCGAACGCCGCAGCCGAAAGCTGACAGATCCCGATGAAGCGCCGGTGCCGTTGAGCAAGGGAGAATATGCGCTGCTGCTGGCCTTTCTCGAGGCGCCGCAGCGTCCCCTGACTCGCGAGCATCTGCTGCAGGCGACCCGCATCCATGAGGATATTTTCGATCGCAGCATCGACGTCCAGGTGCTGCGGCTACGACGCAAGCTGGAGACCGATCCGAGCGCGCCGCGCGTCATTCAGACCGAGCGCGGCGTCGGCTATGTCTTCGCGGTGCCGGTCGATCCGTTCTAGAGGAGATTGGAAATTGCAATTGTAGCCGTTTTGCCGTTGACCGTGACCTCCGCGTAACAGCGGGCCGCCAGATTGCCTCCCACCAACATCATGTGGGAGACTTACGATGAAGAAGCATTCTCTCGGTGTGAGCCGCGTTGCCTTGCCGGGTAATATGGGGCCCGACGGGGCGAACTGGGTCGCACGTTCGGATGGTCGCGGCATGGTCAGTCTCCGTGCGATTGCCGCGGGTCATTCCTTGCCCGACATCGGTTCGCCTTCGGTCGCGCCGGCGGCCGCGCAAGACCAGCCTGCCACCACATTCTGGTGGGCCGTCTTCGCGTCTGTGATGGAAGGCTTTGCCCTTTACGGCGCCGCATTGCATCCGACCGCGGCCGTGCCGGTTCATGCGATGCTGGACGCTGTGCGTGAATCCCGGCCGCCTTCGGCAGATCTCACGCCGCCCGCGCCGGCGAAGAGCGTCAGCGATGGCGCCGGCGACAGTGGGAATATCGTCCTGTTCGATCGCGCCCCGCCGCGCGATGCACGACCGGCGCGCAGCTGGCTGCACTCGCTCGGTGTGGCTCTCGGGACTGTGATGGCCCTGCCGGCACACTGGCGCCGGGAATGGGAAATCAGAAAGGCCGTCGCAGGGCTGATGGAGTTCGACGATCGGACCTTGCGGGACATCGGGATCAACGGCCGATCGGAAGTCGAGTGGATGGTGAGGTACTGTCGTGATTGCTGACGCGATTTGCATGGCCCTGGTGGGGCTGGACTTCTGTCGAGCGGCGAGCCGGTCGATCATGTCGATTGGCGTCCAAGCTGGCTCTTCCGATCTCGCACCGCCAAGCCGACCACCACTCTCGCGACCTCACCCAGCTTCGATCAAAACTCCTTGAGCAGACGCGACAATTCTCGCTCCACCCCCACATTGCTGGGCGTGCAGCAGTTCACCAGATTTCTCGGGGCCGGACGAGGTGCCGGCCTTCGACGTTGCGCGATCGTGATTTGCGCGCTGGTGCCGTGCTCTCTGAAGGTCTCTCCGGCACCGTCGCAGTCGCCGTCCGCCTTCGTGTCGGTCCGCAAGGATGAGCCCATCACGCCCATTCCGGCGCCGCCCGTAATCAACCCGCTGAAGGTCAAGCTCGGCGAACGACTGTTCTCCGATCGCAGGCTGTCGCACGACAATTCACGCAGTTGCGCATCGTGTCACGATATCGCGACGAACGGCGCGAGCCCGAGGCAGCACGATGTCGGCCCCGACGGGGCGCAGATCACGCTCAACACGCTCACGGTCTTCAATGCGGCGCTCAGCTTTCGCTTCGGCTGGGAAGGAAAATTACGCAACCTCGAAGCCGATACCAGGGCATCGCTGGAAAGCCCGCGCACCATGGCGAGCAGCTCGGTCGAGATCGCAGAGAAGCTCAATGCCGATCCCGACATGCGCGAGAGCTTCTTCGCGGCTTACGGCCACCGCCCGGAGCGCGGCGATGTCGTCGACGCGCTCGCGAACTTCCAGCGCACGCTGGTCACGCCGGGCGGCAAGTTCGATCGCTGGCTGGCGGGTGACGCCGCGGCGCTGTCGGGGGACGAGCTGGCCGGCTACCAATTGTTCAAATCGCTGGGCTGCGCGTCCTGCCATCAGGGCGTCAATGTCGGCGGCAATCTGTTCCAGCGCCACGGCATATTCCACCCGCTCGCATCGCCCGAGCCGAAGATTCTGCGCGTGCCGAGCCTGCGCAACGTCGCGACCACGCCGCCGTATTTCCATGACGGCAGCGCGCCGACGCTCGATGACGCGGTTCGCAAGATGGCCTTTGCCCAATTGAACGCGACGCTGACGGAGAAGCAGGTCAAGGCGCTCGTCGCCTTTCTGAATAGTCTGACCGGCACCTATCGCGGCGCGACTGTCGGAGGCTCCCCATGAAAGTTGCCCCCGCCGTGATCGGCGTAACCTGCGTGCTCGCCCTGCTGACCTGGCTCTTGTTGAACGGGCTGAACTTTAATTCGGTGCGTTACGACCGTCAGCTCCAGGCGCTTGGCGACTTCACCCGGTTCGAACGCGCGATGACCAGGGAAGTGCTGACCGCGCGCGCCGGCCTGTCGCGCAACTATGACAAGCTGGTGCAGATGACCGATGCCTATGACGACGCCCTGACGCGGCTGCGCGAAACGCCGGGTCTCAACGCCGAAGAGACCAGGGCCATCGATGTGCTGTCGGCACGCGCCCTCCGGCAGGAGGACCTGGTCGAACGGTTCAAGAGCCGCAACGCGCTGCTCCAGAACTCCTTTGCCTATTTCGGTCTGTTCAGTGACAAGCTGGCCGAGTCGGATCAGCGGGCGCTGGTCACGGCCGCCTCCGCATTGGCGGCGGCGATGCTGCGCCTGACGCTCGATACGTCGGACGTCGTGGCGCGCCAGGTCCAGGATCGGTTGGAAGAGCTGTCGCTCGTGCAAGCGCCGCCGCAGGACACGGATTCGGTCCGCGCGTTGCTGATGCACGGGCAGATGCTGCATGACCTTCTGCCCGACATCGACACGATCGTGAAGACGCTCGTCGCCGAAGCGAACAACCGCGAGCAGGATGCCGTATTGGCATTGATCACCAGGCGTCAGCTCGCCTCGCGGGCGTCGGCGCGCCGGGTCCGCCTGTTGCAATTCATGACGTCGCTGCTGCTGCTCTGCGGTGTGGTCTATTTCGGATTGCTGTTGCACCGGCGCGCGGTCACGCTGCGCCGCCGTGCGGCGTTCGAGCACGTCATGGCCGGCATCTCGATGCGGTTCATCGATTCGAGCCGCGAGAGGATCACCGCCGACGTCGAGGCCGCGCTGCAACAGCTCGCCGGATGCATCGGTGCGGATCGCGCCTATTTCGTCGGCGCGACCGGGACGACGACAAGCACCTATCGGTGGTCCCGTGACGGGATCGCATTCGAGCGGGGTTGGCCCGATCGCGCGCTGAGCCTCGCGCCACGCTTCGACGGTGGCGAAGGCGGTATCGTCTATATTCCCAAGGTCAAGGCCGCCCATCCCGACGACACGATGAACCTGCTCGAGGACGCCGGCGTCGGCGGCTGGCTGTGCGTGACGGCGGTCAGGGGACATCGCGATGAAATCCTCGGCTTCGATACCGTGCCGGCCGGGGCGCTCGAATACTGGTCCGAAGTCTCGTTGTTTCGCATGGCGTTCGACGCCATCGGCAACGCGATCCGCCGGGTGCGGCTCGAAGGCGAGAAGGAGCGCTTGCAGGCGAGCCTGCAACAGGCGCGCCGCATGGAAACCCTCGGCACCTTTGCCAGCGGCATCGCCCACAACTTCAACAATATCGTCGGTGCGATCCTCGGCTATGCCGAGATCGCCGAAGCGCGAATCCGGTCGGGAGGCCGGCCGGCCGGCAGCCTTGCGGAGATCCGCCGTGCCGGCGAGCGGGCGCGCGAACTGGTCGAACAGATTCTCGGCTTCGGCCGCCGCGGCGAGGGCAGGCGGGAGCGTGTCTGCGTCAGGACCCTGATCGACGAGACCAGATCGCTGCTGGCGGCTTCGTTGCCTTCGCACGTCCAGTTCGAGGTGAATGAGTCGGCCGAAGAGGCCACCGTGATGGGCGAGCCCGCCCAGTTGCAGCAGGTGATCCTGAATCTTTGCAACAATGCGGCTCAGGCGATGACGGAGCCGGGTTGCATCGAACTCGGCATCAAGGTGCGCGATCTTCAACAGCCATTGTCGATCGGACGCAGTGAGGTCGGCCCCGGCCGCTTCACCGTGATTTCGGTCACCGATCTGGGGCCGGGAATGGATGAGGCGACGCTGGAGCGGATCTTCGAGCCCTTCTTCACGACGCGCCCGGACGGCAACGGCATCGGGCTCGCGACCGTTCGCGAGATCGCGGAGCAATATGGCGGCGCCGTCGCCGTGCAGAGCGAGCCGGATGCGGGCACGCGCTTCGACGTCTGGCTGCCATCCGGCGATCCCGACGAGGTGGTGCCGGTTCAGCACAGCCCCGATCTTGCGTTCCGTGGCGCGGGCGAGACGGTGCTGGTGCTCGACACCGACCGCCGTCGCCTGTTGCGCCATGAGGAAATCCTCGCGGCGCTGGGTTATGAGCCGGTCGGGTTCACCAGGCTGGCGGAGGCGATCACTGCCTGCCGCGCCGCGCAAACGCGTTTCGATGCGGCGCTGGTGTGTCACATGCCCGGAGGCTCCTCGATCGAGCTGGCGGCGGCATTGCACGCGGCGGCGCCGGCCTTGCCGATGATTCTGGCGAGCCCCTCGACGCGCGAGCTGGCGGTGCCGTCGCTGGAGACGTCAGGGATCACCGAGCTCGTTCATCACCCGCTGATATCGGCGGAGCTCGCCGGCGTCCTGGCGCGGAGCGTCGCCTCGTCGGCCGCGCGACGACGCGTGAGGCGGGCCGCCGCGGCGCGGTAGAGCGTTTTCGAGCGAAGCGGAAACCGGCTCGCGCGAAGGAAGCGCGTCAAGACGGGAATCCAGAGCTGGCGCACGACAATCGGCGATCGCGGTTGCAATGGTAACGCGATGTCGCCGCGGGCGAAATGGTCGAGTAGCCGGGACCTCCTATCCATCGTGTGCGCATCGTCGCAACGTCACCGCGATAGGAGAATGATGATGTCAATCAGACTTGGCGTGACCGTCGTCGCAGCTACGTTTCTGTTCGGATCGGTTTCCAGCCTCAGGGCTGCCGGAGGCGCAAGCGCGCCTGTGACCATGTCCTCGCCTGGCAGTGTGGACGCAATGAAGTTCGCGGACCTGTCCCGGCAGGCTCCCATCGGTCACCGGCAGCCGCGACGCAGCGACGTGCCCGGGTCGACGCAATCTTCGCCCGAAGACGCGGAGCTGCAGCGGCTCGACAAGGGGGTCGACCGCCGGCTGATCATCTGCCGTGGCTGCTGATGGCAGGCCGAGGTCATGGATCGCGCGCGCCGCAAGGCGCGCGTTCGCCGCCCCTATCCCTCGTATTGATCCAGCCCCATCGCCCAGAGCGACTGATCGTGGCCGAATGCGTAATTGCGGTTGTTGATCGCCGGATTGCGATTGACCATCGGCCGCATGAACATCGGATGGGTCACGCTGCGGACCTCGTGCTCGACCGTGAAGAGATGCCTGCCGCTGTCGAGATCGACGATGTCGCAGAAGCGGTACTGGTATTGATTGTCCTCGCGCGAGATCAGGTCGCGCGCCAGGAGTTTGCGGTAAGGGCCGGAGAAGTCGGTGATGTACATCTGCACGTGGTGGCCGTCGTAGTCGCCCTGGGGCCGATCGGTCTCGCGGAACAACAGATGCTGGTCGCGGCCGGTCTTCACGGCGGCGACCTGGCCGTCGCCGTTTCGCAAGCTTGCGGGCATGCCCATGATCTCGGGGTAGAAGGCGCAAATCGCCTTCGTGGTGCCTTCCGGCACGTCGAACTCGACATAGGGAATCCCGAGCGCGATGCGCCCGAAGCGCGCGGCGTCCGGCTCGTAGCAGCGCAGTCGGTTGCCCCACGGACAGGTCGCCTCGACATGATCATTGTGCTCGGCGAACGCGAACGCCGTGCCCTCGAGCTTCTTCGCGACTGACGCGAGCCGCGCCAGCAGCGCCTCACGGCCCTCGATGACCAGCCCGACATGGCCGCGCAGCACCTGCGGCCTGCCGCTCGGCAAGTGAAACTGGCTCCGTCCGGCATTGATCCACATGTTGGTGTCGGACACCATCAGGTAGGGATCGCGGGTCAGTCCAAGCCCGGTCACGTAGAACAGCGTCGCCAGGCGCTGGTCGGGGACCTGGATGTTGACGTGCTCGAAATGGATCGCGTTGCCGAGATCTTCTGCGGATCGATCGAATTGTTGCGGCATGGATGTGCTCTGGCTGGGGGACGGACGGGGCAATACTGGAGCGTTTTCAAGCGAAGTGGACACCGCTTCGCGTAGAGAAAACGCGTCAGAATAAGACTCTAGCGCAGAATTTCCGCCAGCCGAAACTGTTCGCCGATCACATCTTGGGGGCAGGGCCATGATGTCCTTTCCCGCCTTGCCGTGGCAGCCAGTCCCTGTAATCTGGCGAGAACATATGAATATGGGAAGGGATCGATGGGAGGAGTTTTGGAGGGCGTGCGCGTCCTCGATTTCGGGCGCTATATCGCAGGGCCCTATTGCGCGACCTTGCTGGCCGAATTCGGCGCCGAGGCCATCCGCGTGGAAAAGCGCGACGGCAGCGAGGACCGCTTCGTGGCGCCGGTCGGCGGGGGCGGCGAAGGCGCGCTGTTCCTGCAGGTCAACCGCAACAAGAAGTGCATCACGCTCGATCCGATGAAGCCGGAAGGGCAGGAGGTGATGCGCCGCCTGATCGCGACCGCGGACGTCGTCGTCGCGAATCTGCCGCCGCAGACGCTGCGCGCGATGAAGCTCGACTACGACTCCTTGAAGGCGATCAAGCCCGACATCATCTTGACGACCGCCACCGCGTTCGGCGGGCCGGGGCCATGGTCCGACCGCGTCGGCTTCGATGGCGTCGGCCAAGTCATGTCGGGCTCGGTGTACATGACCGGTGCCGGCGACCCGCCATATCGCGCCGCGGTGAACTGGGTCGATTTCGGCACGGCGCTGCATTGCGCGTTCGGGACGCTCGCAGCCCTGATCGAGCGCGGCAAATCCGGACGTGGGCAGATCGTCGAAGGCGCGCTGCTCGCCACCGCGCTGTCCTTCACCAATGCCACGCTGATCGAGCAGGCGGTCATCAACGTCAACCGTGTTCCGACGGGCAATCTCGGCCAGACTGCAGCACCGGCCGACATCTACCGCACAAAGGACGGCTGGGTGCTGTGCCAGGTCACAGGGCATCCGCTGTTCAAACGCTGGGCGAAGCTGATGGGTGAGGAGGACCAGTGGCTGAACGATCCGCGCTTTGCCGACGACATCAGCCGCGGCAACAACGGCCCCGTCATCAGCGCGCGGATGGCGCGCTGGTGCGCCGAGCGCACCACGCAGGAGGCTGTCGACACTCTGGGCAAGGCCATGATTCCGACCGGGCCGGTCCTCAACCCGCAACAGGCGCTTGACCATCCGCATATTCGCGCCGCCGGCTTCATGCAGGAGGTCGAGTATCCCGGCCTGCCGAAACGCGCACCCGTCGCCCGCGCCGCCGTCCGGCTGTCGGAAACGCCAGGCGAGATCGCATCGCGTCCGCCGACGCTCGGCGAGCATACCGACCTCGTCCTGACTGAGCTTGGCTACGACGTGGCTGCGATCGCGGCGCTTCGGCAGGGCGGGATCGTCTAGGAAGCGCGCGCGCCTCACGCCGGGAGATTTTCATTGAGGACTCCGGCGGTCGTCAATACCATGGCAAGGTATTGATCGATCAGGCGTTCGACCGACGTGGCGGGGATGGTGGCAGGTTCAAAGAGAGCGCGTGGAGGCAGCGGCCGCGTCAAGCTCGAGGAGGTCGCCCGCAAGGCCAATGTCTCGACCGCGACCGTCTCGCGCGCCTTCAACGAGCCCGACAAGGTTTCCGAAGAGGTCAGGCAGCGGGTCAAGGACGCCGCACGCGCCCTGAACTGGATTCCCAATGCTGCCGGACGGGCGCTGGCCTCGCGCCGGACGCATATCGCCGGCGCCATCATCCCGACCCTGGACGACGAAATCTTCGCCCACCAGATCGGCGGCATGCAGACCGTCTTCAGCGAGCGCGGCTTCACGCTGTTCCTGGGTTGCTCGAACTATGATCCGGACGAGGGCTTGCGGCAGGCCGAAGCGATGCTTGCGCGCGGTGTGGAAGCAATTGCCGTGGTGGGTGAAAATCATCCCCCCGAGCTTTTTGACGCGCTCAACTCGCGCGGCATTCCCTATGTCGTGACATACTCCTACAGCAAGCTGTCACCGCATCCGTGCATCGGCTTTGACAATCGCGCCGCGTTCAGCCGCATGACGGAGCATCTGCTGTCGCTCGGCCATCGCCGGTTTGCCGCCATCTTCCAGCCGGACACCAATAACGACCGCGTGAAGGACAGGCTTCGCGGCGTCAGCGAAGCGCTCGCGGCCGCGGGTTTGGAAATCGCGGCACAGGATCTGATGATGGGTCCCTCGACGCTGGAGTTCGGCGCGGCCAGTTTTGCCGGATTGATGACGCAAGCCGTCGACGTTCGGCCGACCGCGATCGTTTGCGGCAACGACAATCTGGCGCTCGGTGCGTTGATGGCTGCGCGGGAATGCGGCCTGGACGCGCCCGGGGATTTTTCGATCACCGGCTTCGATGATCTTGCGATCTCATCGCGCTTTTCTCCGGGGCTCACGACGATGAAGGTCGACAATCAGGAGATCGGTGTCCTCGCGGCCAAGGAGCTCCTCGCCGTGATCGCGGGCCGGCAAGCACAGGCGCAATCCCGCGAAGTCATGCCTGTTCTTAAAATCCGCGACAGCGCAGGTCACGCCAGGGGCGCCTGAGCCCGCAGAGAGCGGTCGTCTCTTCGATAGGGCGCATGGTCCCGCCAAGAGGGTTGCTTCCCTCTCAAAGGGTCGCTTGACTCCAGATATGTAAGCGCTTACATAGCCGCGTTTTAAGCGCCATGAGAGCAACCGGCGGGCCCCTCGCCGGATGAGACGGAGAGGAAACGACAATGCGGAATAGCGTTTTGCGGTGGGCCAGAAACTGTTCGATGGCGGTTTCGCTGCTCTTGCTGATGATGGGAACGGCGAGCCCGGCAGCCGCCGAGGAGAAGCTCGTCGTCTGGTGGAACAAGGGCTACTACAAGGCCGAGGAAGACGCGCTGCTCGCCGTCATCAAGAAGTTCGAGGCCAAGACCGGGGTCAAGGTCGAGCTGTCGCAATATGCGACGCAGGACATGATGCCGAAGCTGGTGGCGGCGCTCGATGCCGGCAGTCCACCCGACGTGACCTATGCGGACACCTAGCATTTCCAGGGCGCCGGCAAGTGGGCCTCCGAAGGCAAGCTGGTCGATCTCGGCTCCGTGCTCGCACCGATCAAGGGCGAGTTCTCCCCGCAGTCGCTCGAAACGGTCATGCTGTACAACGACAAGACCAAGGCGAAGGCCTATTACGCCTTCCCGCTGAAGCAGGCGACGCTGCATCTGCATTATTGGAAGGACATGCTGGAGGAGGGAGGTCTCAAGGAGACCGACATCCCGAAGGACTGGAAGGGCTATTGGTCGTTCTGGTGTGACAAGGCGCAACCGGCGGTGCGCAAGGCGTCCGGCAAGCGCATCTACGGCATCGGCCATCCGATGGGCGTCGACGCCACCGACAGCTTCATCTCGTTCCTGGTGTTCATGGACGCCTACAACGTCGTGCTCGTCGACGACAACGGCAAGCTCCTGGTCGACGATCCCAAGGTGAAGGCGGGTCTCGTCGCCGCCATGACGGACTATGTCGAGATCGCCGCGAAAGGCTGCACGCCGCAATCGGCGACGAGCTGGAAGGATCCCGACAACAACGTCGCCTTCCACAACAAGACGACGATCATGACCCACAACTCGACGGTTTCGCTCCCCGGCAAATGGCTCGACGACGCCGGCAACGAGACGCTCACCGCCGAGCAGCGCGACGAAGCCAAGAAGAACTATAATGACCGCATCCGCACCATGGTCTGGCCCAACAAGCCGGATGGCACGCCGGTCCACACCCGCGCCTCCGTGGTGGTCGGCTTGATCTTCGAGCAGGCCAAGAACAAGGACCGCGCCAAGGAGTTCGTCTCGTTCCTGCTGCGCGACGAGAACCTCCAGCCCTATGTCGAAGGCGCGCTCGGTCGCTGGTTCCCGGTCAAGACGGCCGCGCAGAAGTCCGCCTTCTGGGACGGCGACGTTCATCGCCGCGCCGTGCGCGACCAGTTCTTCGCCGGCGTCGGCGGCTACGAGATGAGCAAGAACTACAAGTTCACCACCCTGAACAACGAGAACGTCTGGATGAAGGCCGTGAACGCCATCGTCACCAACAAGGTGCCGGTCGACAAGGCCGTCGACGACATGATCGCGCGCATCAAGGAAGTGGCCGGCAACTGATCGCCAGCCCGAACAGATACGCTCACGCGTTGCAAGACGCGTGAGCGGCAGGCTCCTGCCTGTCACCGAATTCAACGTCTTGGGAGCCGATTTGTGACCGCAACCATCAAGGGCATCATTCCGGTGATGCTGACGCCGTTCACCGAAGCCGACGCGATCGACTATGCGGGCCTCGAAAATCTCGTCGAATGGTACATTGCCAATGGCGCGGACGCGCTGTTCGCCGTGGCCCAGTCGAGCGAGATGCAGTTCTTGAGCCTCGAGGAGCGCGTCGCGCTGGCGCGCTTCGTCGTGCGGCAGGCGGCGGGCCGGGTGCCTGTCATCGCGTCAGGCCACGTCAGTGGATCCCGCGACGATCAAGTGACCGAGCTGACCTCCATCGCCGCGACCGGCGTGGACGGATTGGTGCTGGTGACGAACCGGTTCGATCCGAAGCGGCAGGGCGGCACGGTCTTCATGGATGATCTGCGCCATCTGCTCGATGCGCTGCCCGCCGATCTTCCGCTCGGCCTCTACGAATGTCCCGCGCCGTTCCGGCGGCTCATGTCCGACGACGAGCTGGCGTTCTGCGCCGAGAGCGGGCGCTTCGCGATCCTCAAGGACGTGTCCTGCGACCTCGAGACCGTGAAGCGTCGCGTGGCGCTGACGAAAAACTCCTCGCTCGCCATCGTCAATGCCAATGCGGCGATCGCCTTCGACGCCATCAGAAGCGGATCCGCCGGCTTCACCGGCGTGTTCACGAACTTCCATCCCGATCTCTACAAATGGCTGTTGACCGACAGCGCGCGACATCCGGCGCTGGCGGACGATCTCTCCGTCTATCTCGCCCTCGCGGCGATGGCCGAGCCGATGGGATATCCCAAGCTGGCCAAGCTGTACCATCAGAGGCTCGGCACGTTCGCCTGCGCCCACAGCCGGACCATCGATTTCGACATCCGCGAGCGGTTCTGGGCGCTCGATGCACTGCTCGACAAGATCATGCAGGGGCAGGCGAGCTTCCGCGCAAGGATCGCGGCCACGCGCTGATCGCCGTAATTGTCGATCTCGATGATGTGAGGGAAACCGCCGCGCGAGGGCTGTCCCTCGCGCAATTGCGGGCCGACCGTGATTGCGGCCGTGCGCCTAGAGCGAGCTGCCGCCGCAGATGACGAGCTGCTGTCCGGTGATGGCCGCAGCCTCCGGCGAAAGCAGGAACGCCACTGCGTGCGCGACTTCCTCCGGGCGAATGAAGCGGCCGATCGGTGGCAGTTTTGGCGCGACATTGGCGCGCGTCGGGTCTTTCAGCATCGGTGTCTCCGTTGCGGCGGGCGCAACGACGTTGACCGTGATGCCGCGCGGCGCAAGCTCGATGGCCCAGGACCGCGCGAGCGCCACCAGCGCCGCCTTGGTCGCGGCATATTGCCCGCGGCCGGCCGCGCCTGAGGCGGTGCGACTGCCGATGAGGACGATGCGACCTCCATTCGGCAAGTGCGGCGCCAGCGCGTTGGCGAGACGCTCGGCGACATCGACATGCAGCCGCCACATCGCGGTGCCGCTGTTATGGTCGAGCGATCCAAGCTCGCCGACCTTGAGCATGCCGGCCGCGTGAACGAGTGCGGTCGGCGCGATGCCTGCGACGGCGTTCGCGATGCCATCGACCTCCTCGAGATCGAGCGAGAGGTGATCGAAGGCCGGATGTGCGGGACGCCGGCTGATGCCGGTGACGCGCCAGCCATCGCGCAGCAGCCGTTCGACGATCGCAGCGCCGATCCCTGAGCTGGCGCCCGTGACGAGCGCGTGCGGCCTCTTGTCCATGACCTCAGCCCCGCGTGGCGCGCTTCACCCATGGCTCGGTCACGCGCACATATTTGATCGCGCGGCGATGGAAGGTGAAGGCCATGTGGATCGCCCCGTCGGCGGTCTCCTTGACCGAAGGATAGGACAGTTCGCGATTGGTCTGATCGCGTGAATTGTTGGTCATGCAAAAGCCGTCACCGGTCTCGACGTTGCGTTTGCTCCACGTCCGCCCGCCGTCGGCGGAGACGGCCAGCGTCATCGGCGCCCGCGGCGCGCCCCAGAACGCGGTGCGTTCGTCCGTCGTCTTGCCGTCGCCGGCGAGCACGGGCGGCAAATCGTCCTCGATCTCGTCATAGAGCGAGAGGCGGCGCCCGGTCGCATCCCTGGCGCTGGAATCGTTGAAGACCAGCGCGAGATGACCGTTGCCAAGCCGCGTGACCTGGATCGAGGAGTTGTTGTTGGGCAGCACGGTCTGGACCGGCGCCGACCAGGTGCGGCCGTGGTCGGTGGACCGGCTCTGATAGATGTTGTCCGCCCAGCGGCTGCGGCAGAGGGCAATCAGCGAGCCGTCGTCGAGGCGCGCGATGCACATATGCACGCAGCCGCGGCTGCCGGGGACGTCGACGTCGCGCCAGGTCGCGCCGGAATCGGACGAGATCTTCACCGCGCTGGTGTCCTCGTCGCCGTTCCATTTCCGACCCGGCGTGCTGTGGCAATAGAACACGGGCAGCAGCCAGTCGCCATTGTCGAGCACGACGATCGGTTGCCGGATGAAGGTGCCGCGGCCGCGCTGCTCGGGAAACAGCGTCTCGATCGGGCCCCAGCTCCTGCCGTTGTCGCGGGAGAGGCGGCGGCGGATCAGCGCGGTGTCCTGGTTGCCCGCCAGCTGCGGCGTCCACATCAGCCACAGCGTGCCGTCAGGTGCGGGAAACAGCACCGGGTTCTGCTCCGAACGTCCGTTGTCGTCGGACAGCTTTTCGGCCGGAGACCACTGCGTCGCTCCGCGAGCGAGGCGCGAAAAATAGACCGAGATGTCCGACATGCCCTCCTGCGTGCCGCCGAACCAGACGCAGGCCAGATCGCCGTTCGCGAGCGGCATCAGATTGGCGGCGTGGTTCTGCACGCAAGGCGAGGGAATGAAAGCGTCGGACCGGTCGGGATCGCCGGCGGCCGGGCGAACGACGCCATCGGCGACGATCCCGATGTCGGTGGTCACGATCCCGGTATCGATGATCATGTCGAAGTCCTTTCCATCAATGCATTTGGCTGCGGCGTCGTGGCGGCGGCCGGAGCGCGGCCCATCACCAGGCGCTCGACCGCCATCACCACCAGCGGCGTCGCGGCCGCGACATACATGTTGTCGATGCCGAAGGGGTTTCCGAGCATGTACCAGGCCGTCGTCGAGATCGCGGCGCCGATCAGGCCCGCGGTGGCGCCGCGGTTGCTGGCAAACAGCGGCAGATAGAAGCCCATCATCGCGATGATGGTGATCGACAGGCGCAGCGCGCGCGTGAAGAACGACAGCTTGAGGATTTCCGGAATGAAGAAGACGAAGACCAGCGGCGCGATGCCGATCGCCACCGAGAACAGGCGGGTCATCTTCAGCTCCCGCTCCGGCGTCGGCTTCCAGTAGGGGACGTAGAAGTCGCGCACCACCAGCGAGGCGATCGCGAGCGCAACCGTGCAGACGCTGACGAAGATCGAGGCGACGAGCGAGGTCGTCACGAAAGCCGAGGCCAGCGGCGGCATCTTCTCCAAAAACACCGGCAGCGCGTAGAGGCTGTTCATGTCGGGATAGAGGAATTTCGCGGAGACGCCGATCAAGGCGAGCAGGAATCCGAGCGGCAGGCAGAACGCCGCCGCATAGAAGGTGGCCCTGCGCGCGTCGTCGGCGCTCGGCGTCGAGGAGATCGCCTGCACGATGAACTGGGTCGAGAAGATCGCGCCGACGGTGCCGAAGGTCCAGGCGAAGATGGTCGCAAAGCCGATCTTGCCGTCCCAGCTGAAGTAATAGGCGGGCAGCTTGGCCTGGATCGGCGCGATGCCGCCGGTCAGCGACATCGCAACCGAGAATATGATGACGATGCCGACGACCTTGATGGCGCTGTGCAGGATCGTCACCCAGGCGACGCCCTTCAGCCCGCCGAACACGTAGTAGAAGGTGCTGACCACGGCGATGATGCACATCGCAACGGGCATGCTGACATGCAGTGCGGTGGCGATCGCGGCCGCGCCGCTCACATAGTTGCCGACGTTCACGAGGAGCAGCGCGTAGATCATGATCACCGACACCGTGAGCATGGTCGACTTGCCGTATTTCTGCGCGATCGCCGCCGAGATGGTGTATTCGCCGGAGCTGTAGAGCTTCTTCACCATCAGGAACCCGAACAGCAGGAAGCCGATCGAGGCGCCGAGCACGGCCCACCCCGCCGCCATGCCCGACTGGAACGCTTCCTGCGCCGTGCCGACGGTCGATTTGGCGCCGACGAATTCGGACATCATCAGCACGCCGACGACCACCGCCGGCATCGCGCGTGCGCCCGTCATGAACTGATCGCTGGTCCTGCTGCGCAGCCTGAACGTGAGCCAGGACGTGAAGGCGATGTAGGCGACGATCATTGCGACGATGAGCGTGCTGTCGCCATTGAGGATGGCTTGCATCGATGACGTTTCCTCTGGTGACGCGGATGCGGTGTTGTGAGCCCGCTTGGTCCCGCTGCAGAATGTTCGGAATGCGAACAATTGTTCTATAATTTCATTATTCCTACCCGCACGTCCCGCGTCAAGCGCGCGCGACGGTGCGGTGCTGCAACGCGCCCGCTCGGGCAGTCATCGCCGCTGCATGTTCAAAGGGTTGCAGGCCAAAGAAAAAAGTGTCGGTGGGACAGTGCGGCGGGACGGTCGGCGCACGGCCGACGTCATGCGCAGGGGATCCGTGGCCCGGCCGTTCCGGGGTCAGTTCGACTTCAGCGCCACCTTGGCGACCTCGGCCATCCAGCTCGAAGCGACCGGCAAGATCGCGTCGTTGAAATCGTAGCGCGGGCCGTGCAGCTCTGCGCCGTCGCGCAATTCACCATTGCCGATCCAGGCGAAGGCGCCGGGGCACTGCTTGAGGAAGAAGGCGAAATCCTCGCCGGCCATGCTCGGCGCGAGATCGCGTCGCACCTCGGTCTGCACTTTCTCCGCGGCGAGGCGCGCCAGGCCCGCCTCGGCCGGTGTGTTGACCACCACGCCGACGCCCATGACGATTTCGGGCGTGACCTTGACGCCGAAGGTCGTTGCAATGCCCGCGCAGACCTCTCCGATCCGCGCCAGGATGACGTCCTTCACCGCGTCGCGATGATACCGCAGCGTGCCGCCGATGGTGACGCGTCCCGCGATCTGGTTGCGCGCCGTGCCGCCTTCGAGCGTGCACAGCGAGAGCACAGCGGTGTCGAGCGGATCGATGCTGCGCGACACGACCGATTGCAGCGCCACAATCAGGTGTCCCGCCGCCATCACGGGATCGCGGGTCAGATGCGGCATGCCGGCATGTCCGGCATGGCCGTCGATGGTGATGCTGACGCGTCCGCCGGAGGCCATCACGACGCCGTCATGGACCGCAATGGTGCCGGCTGCGAGCCCCGGCCAGTTGTGGAAGCCGAACACCCGCGTCATCGGAAAGCGGTCGAACAGGCCCGCGCCGACCATCGCGCGCGCGCCGCCAAGTCCTTCCTCGGCCGGCTGGAAGATGAAGTCGACGGTGCCGCTCCAGCTGGTGTCGGCCACCAGCAGCGCCGCCGCGCCGAGCAGCGAGGCGGTGTGCCCGTCATGGCCGCAGGCATGCATCACGCCTGATGTCGTCGAGGCGTAGGGCAGGCCGGTGTCCTCGGTGATCGGCAGCGCGTCCATGTCGGCGCGCAGGCCGACGCGGCCCTGCGCCGCCCCTCGCGTCAGCGTCGCAACGACGCCGTGGCCGCCGATGCCCGCTTCGAAGGGAATGCCGAGCTCGGTGAGCTTCTCCTGCACGAAGGCAGAGGTGGCCTTCTCGTGGAGGCCCAGTTCCGGGTGCGCATGCAGATGCCGGCGCCACTGGGTCAGTTTCTGGTGCAGTTCGGGGGGCAAGGCGGGGATCTTTCGCAAGGAGGGCCGGCTAATGCCAGCATAGCCGAATATTGAGCCGACCCGTCAAGCGCCTGCGAATGCCTCGCGTGCAGCAACATCGTCATGGCCGGGCATAGCCGTCCGAAGGACGGCGTCGCTTCCGCTCGCCTATGACCCGGCCATCCACGTCTTTCTTCGGCCATGACGGATTGCCCTACGGCGAGAGCTTCGCCAGTCCCTTCCAGTCGAAGCTGATGCCGTGGCCCGGCCGGTCCGGCGCCAGCGCCTTGCCGTCCGCGAGCACCAGCGGGTGCTCGATATACTTGTCCAGCCCGAAACCATGCGCTTCCAGATACGAGCGATTCGGGCAGGCCGCGAGCAAATGCACCGTGATGTCGTGCGCGCCGTGGCTGGTAACCGGGAGATTGAACGCCTCCGCCAGCCGCGCGATCTTCATGAACGCACTCACGCCGCCGCAATTGGTGACGTCTGGCTCGGGATAGGACACGGCGCCGGCGATGATGTAGTTCTTGAACTCCCACAGCGAGCGCAGATTCTCGCCGGCCGCGATCGGCACGCCGCCGGTCTGCATGATGCGGGCATGGCCCGCGACGTCGTCGGGGATAACAGGCTCCTCGAGCCAGGTGAGGTCGTAGGGAACGAAGGCGCGGGCGGCGCGGATCGCGTCCTCGACCGTCCATTTCATGTTGGCGTCCGCCATCAGCGGAAAGCCGTCGCCGAGATGCTGTCGCATCGCCGCGACGCGCGCGACGTCGGATTTGAGATCGGGCCGGCCGACCTTCATCTTGATGGCGCGAAAGCCCTTGGCGAGATTGCCGTCGGTCTGGGCGAGCAGCGCCTCGACGGAGAGATCGAGGTCGATGCCGCCGGCATAGCAGGGCACGTGCGCATCGAAGCCGCCGAGCAGGCGGAACAGCGGCAATTTCGCGCGCCGCGCCTTCAGGTCCCACAACGCGATGTCGAGCGCGGACAACGCCAAGACCGCCGGTCCGCCGCGCCCGCCATAATGCAGGCCCCACCAGACGTGATGCCAGATCGCCTCGGTGTCGTCGGCCTCGCGTCCCTCCACGAGTGGCGGGATCTCGCGTTTGAGGATGTCGGCAGTCGCCCCGCCATTGCGCCCGACCGTGTAGGTGTAGCCGACGCCTTCGGCGCCGTCGGCATCGCGGATGCGGCAGGTGATCAGCTCGAACGCCGCGATCTCGCCGTGGGTGGAGTCGGACAGCGTGACGGGCAGGGGAATCCGGTAGAACCCGGTCTCGATTGTCGAGATGCGTGCCATGTTTCCTTCCTGCTTTTCCTTGCAGGCTAGGCCGGCAGGCATCGGCGGGCAACCGCGGGCGATGCAGGGCAGTTCTGTAGGATGGGTAGAGCGAAGCGAAACCCATCATCTTCATTACCGCGGCGATGGGTTTCGCTGCACTCTCCCCATCCTGCGGACGACTTCATGCGAAGAAACGACGCAGCTCCGCCGCAACGCGAATCGGGTCGCCTTCGTTGTCTGCCGCGATGTGTCCGGCGCCCTTGAATTCAACGCGCGTCGCGTTCGGCAGGATCGCGGCGAGAGCATCGAGAGCGGTGGCGAGATAGCCCTGGCTCCGATCGCCGCCAAGCAGCAGCGTTTCCGTGCTCAGGCTCCTGAAGCGGTCGAGATCGCCGGCTTTCTCCGCAATCAGCTCGATGTCGTAGTGGACCGTCGGGATGAGCGTGGCCAGAGGCGGCCCGTTGCCAACGGCCGCGTTGGGACGGAGCCGCATCATCATGGCGAAGAACGATTTAAGGACAGAGGTGGGGAGCCTTGTCATGATCTCTTTGTCGCCGGTGCCCTTGAGCACGGCAACAAGGGCGGCCGGCAGATCCCCCTTCGCCAGGGCCGCCTCATAGCCAGCGGCCCAGTAGCGCGGCTGGACCCCGCCGAATTCGAGCGGCGGCTCGTAAAGCACGAGGCGCACGATCGCCGGATTGGCGAGCGCGGTGTGCATGGCAACCAAGGCCCCGGCGCTCAATGCAAACACATTTCGTGCGCCCGTCTCGGCGAGAAGCCGGCCGAGATCATCGATCTCGGTCGCCATGCAGTGGTCGGGCCGGAACGGTCCGCTCAGACCACGACCGCGCCGGTCCGGGATGAGAACGGTGAAGCGGTCGGCCAGCGCTGCGCCAAGGTCAGTAAAGCTCGCTGCGCTCTGCAGCGCGCCATGGAGCAGCACCAGTCCGGGACCTGAGCCCAGTTGCCGATATCCAATGACGGTGCCGTCATTGGCGACAAATGATCTTTCCGAGCTCACGCGCAACGCGCCTCACCGCATCGTCGCGAGCTGCACGGCCAGCGCGCAGGCGCGGTCGTATTCGTCGAGGTTGATCCATTCGTCGATCGTGTGCGCCTCGTTCTGGCCGGCACCGAAGGTCACGGTAGGAACGCCGTGGCGGACCATCCAGTTGGCATCGAGGCCGCCATTGGCAGTGCGGACGTTCGGGGTGCCGCCGACCGCGGACACCGCCTCGACCGCGCGTTTGACGACGGGGAGATTGTCCTTCATGCGGAACGGAAAATAATCGGTCTCGGCCTTGAACTTGACCTTGCCGGACTTGCCCTGCGCGTTCGTCACCTTCTTGGCGGCCTTCTCGAACGCGGCCTTGTAGGCCTTGGTGATCTCCTTGAAGAACTTGCCGTCGTGGCTGCGGCTCTCGCCGCGCACGTGGACGTAGTCGGTAACGACGTTGGTGGCATCGCCCGCCGGGCGGCCCTCGCCGCCGGTGACGGGGCCGACATTGCTGGTGCCTTGGCTCTTGCCCTTCACGACCTTGCCGAACCAGCCGCCGGCCTTCACGTCGGCAAGCGCGAGCGCCATGATCATGGTCGAGGAGATGCCGCGCTCCGGTGCAACGCCGGCATGCGAGGCGCGGCCGAAGATCTCGACATTCCAGCGGTCCGCGCCGACGGCGCCGATGATGACGTTGGAGGCCGAGCCGCCGTCATAGTTGAAGGCCATCGCCGGCGAGCCGAGCTCGTCCAGCTTGACGTGGCGTGCGCCGTAGAGCCCGCTCTCCTCGCGCACGCAGAACAGCAGCGTGATCGGGGGATGATCGAGCTTCTGCTTGGCGAGCTCGGCGGCCAGCGTCACCAGCACGCCGCAGCCGCAGCGGTTGTCGCCGCCGAGCGCGGTCTTGGCCTCGTTGACGATCTTGCGGCCGGATTTCTTCGGCTTGGCGCCGGCGCACAGCGGCACGGTGTCCATGTGGGTCATGAACATGATGCGCGGCTGGTTGTGCAGCGCGCCGCGGCCGGGCAGGTCGACGATGAGGTTGCCGGTTTCGGTCGGCACGGGAATGCGGGTGTTGGCGTCGTCGAGCCGGATCGCCTTGGCTGGCACGCCGCTCTCCTTCAGCGCGGCGGTGAGTTCGCGCCCGATCGCCGCCTCCTGTCCGGTGACGCCCTCGACGGCGAGGAAGCGCATGAGGCGGTCGGTGGCGGCTTTGGTATCGACAGGCATGAGATGGTCCTTTGATGCACGGTGCGCGTCAGCATCCTTCGCTGCGCCGTGTTTCGCAAGGCCTCTCGGACAGTCCGGTGAGTTTTAGGGCGGGGCAGGGACGACCGCATCAAAGCCACGGCGGCTGTCGGCGGCGGCGCGCCGAACACGACGCGCCGCCGACGCTTTCGGCACAAAAATCAGTATCGCGCGACGAGCGGGGCGACAGCCGTGTTGAATCGCCAGTTCACGCCGAGCATGACGGTTTGCATGTTCTGCCGGACGCTGGCCGGGAAGAAGGGAGTGCCGGCGCAGCCGGGATTGCCGGAGCAGTTCAGGGTGTAGCCGTTCGTGCCAAAGTCGAAATAATTGTATTCGGCCTTCAACGACAGGTTTGGCAGCAGCGCATATTCGAGGCCGGCACCGACGACGAATCCGGTCACGTCCCGCGAACCCTTGAAATCAACCGAGAGGGCGGCGAAATCGGTCTGCGTCATCTGATGGTTGAAGTGGGCGAAGGCGGCGCCGCCCTTGGCGTAGAACAGCACGCGATCGAAGGCGTAGCCGATTCGGCCCGTCGCGGTGGCGACGCGATCGAGCTGGGTCGTCAGCAGGAAGCCGACGCCGCCGCCCGGAATCAGTGTCGTGGCGGTATCCTTCATGTCGGCCCAGTCGAACTGGCCTTCGAGGCCGACCACGAGGGAGCCGACCTGATAGTCACAGCCGCCCTGCACACCGGCGAGCCAGCCGCTGTTGTGATTGGCGGTGAATGCTTGGCCGACGATGGGCTGCTGCTCGTTGACCCCGCGGCCGCCGCCGCCATTGCCGCCGACATAGCAACCGGTCCAGGAGAAGGCCGGGGCCGCAGGCGCCGCCTTGTACGGCATCGACACGTCCGCCGCCATGGCCGAGGTCAACGTCGAAACGGCCAGCGCGATGGCGCTGAAAAGGGTCTTGGTGGTCATGCGAGGATCTTCCTTCAACTAACGGCAATGGCGCCTGAAGCGCATCGTGCGGGTCGGCATCGCACAGGCCAGCGACTTCATCTGGTCAGTTGTCCGACTTCGCGATCGGGTCACAATATCCGGCGAGTCACGCGACGGCTGTAACCACCGGGTCACAGTGAAAATAACGACCACTGCAGGTTGCGACGTTTCACAGAGGCTGGCGCGACAGGAAGAAACGGGAAGTCCGGTGACAGTGCGCTGAGCCGGGCGTAGCTGGCCGACTGCACGCGACGTCATCGCCAGGGAAAATCAAGCATCCGCTGCGCCACGCTGTTGTGCGAGGCTGCTTTACGCGGTGCGCGTATAGGCCAGGAAGATCAGCGCGCCCAGAAGTAGCGCCGCCACCATGAACAGCAGCACCGCCGGCAGCCCCGCGAACGCCGCCACCGCGCCCGTCATCGACTGCATCAGGGCGGCGCCGAGGAAGAAGGCCAGGTTGATCGCCGCGAGCGCCTTGCCCGCGGTTTGCGCATCGACCAGCTGCCGCGACATGCCGAACAGCAGCGGCTGGGCGGAGGTCGCAAGGCCGATGAGCACGAACAGCACGAGATCATATTGCGGCGGCATCACGGGCACGCCGAACAGGATCGATACTGCATAATGCGGCGCCCCCAGCGCCATCAGCGCCAGCAGCAGCGCGCCGACCATATGCGTGCCCGCCACCAGCTCGCGGCGGCGATTGAGTCTGCGGTCGATCATGCCGATGCACAGGGGACCCGCGATCATCGCCAGCGTGAACGCGCCGAGCTGGTTGCCGGCCTCGACCCGTGTCAGTCCCTTGATCTCCATCAGCCAAGGTCCGCCCCACAGGCCGCGCAGCACCAGCGAGGTCGCGAGCGACACCAGCGCCAGCGCGATCAGGCCACGCAGGGGGCGCGAGAGTCCCAGCCTGAGCACCTCAATCATCTGCGACAGCGGCGAGGACTCGTCCTTGTGCTCGGCCGGCTGCCTAGGCACCAGCAAGAACACCGCGAGCGCGACGAGGACGCCGCCGAGCGCGGAGATCCAGAATCCGGCGCGCCAGCCGTAAGTATCGACCACGAAGGCGAGCGGGCTCGAGGACAGCAGCATGCCGATATTGCCGATCGAGAGGATCGCGCCGGACCACAGCCCGAACCGCGCCGCCGACAATTGCTTGGCCGCCAGCGTCATCGGGCACATCAGCATGCCTGATGTCGCGATGCCCAGCATCACCTGCCCGACCGCAAAACTTTCCGGCCCCGTCGCGAATCCCGACGCGATGGCGCCGATCACGGTTCCCATAAGCAGGCTCAGCGACACCGGCCGCACGCCAAAGCGATCCATCGCCGCGCCGACCGGGATCTGCGCGGCGGCAAAGGCAAAGGGATAGACCGAGGTGAGGCTCGCCAGCGCCTGCGGCTCCATGTGGAAATCCGCCGCCATCAGGTCGAGACTGACGGCGGGAATCGTGCGCAGCAAGGTCGAGAGCATGTGCCCGCAGGCGAGCGCAAGCAGCGCAAAGATCAGCGCGCGGGTGCCATCTCCCGCGTTATCAGTCGCAACCGCACTCATCAGCGTCCCGTCCCGGCGAGGGTTTCGGCCGGGTTACACGATTGGCGGGACGGTGCCAATGGGGTCTTCCGGACCTTCGTTCCTCGTTGAAGGCAAGCCGGACATCGCTGACATCCGTGCGAACGCCGGTTGGCCGATACGCTTGCCGCTGAAGTTGCGATTCGTCGTTACGCCGTCGGTCGATGACGAACGCTGTTCAATTCCTGCATTCCGATTTATCGAAGCACAGGTTCGCTTGCTCGAGCCTGGAAAAGTCCTCTGTTGCAATGAATACGAGAAGCCCGAGCAGAACCATCGCCGCGATGTTGGAGCGCATGCTGGGACGGTTCTCGACAGCGGGGCGATGGTGTTCGAACTTCGAGAGGTCGAGCATCCGCAAAATGTTGCCGGATCGTGCGTGATCAACCGGATCTCTGCCGCTTCCTGATCGCGTCCGAAACGGTACGACATTTCCCCGGTGGTTCGGTTGATCAGCCTTCATCCCGCGCCTCGTTCCCATCAAGCAGCGCTTGCTGAATTTCAATGATAAGGCCTGACTTGAGGTGAGTGATCCTGAAATTCGCGAGCACCGGCGCAATTCAGCGTGATGCCGCGGTGATCTCTCACGTCTCTCCATTTCGTTTCTGTTTGTTTCTGCCATTCCTTCGCTGGACGGCATTGATCGAGCGGCTGCGTTTTGCAGCGAGCGAACATGAAAATTTGTACAGATTTTCGCACGCGATCGTCATTTTGACGCTGGGATTTTGTCCGCGATACTTCCAATCCGAGGCGGCGGTTTCACCTGCAATCAGTCGGCTTATCTGAAGGCAGGTACAAACAGTTAGAGGGCCATCAATTTGTCAACGCGACCGAAGCTCAGCGTTGCGCTGTTTGGAATCCTTGCAATAGCCGCGGTGGCCTATGGCATTTGGTATGAGCTCCTCGGGAGCGTCAAGCCAGCCGCAGCGGCCGCCCAAAGCGCTGCCAGTCAGGCCGCAGCGAAGATTCCCGTCACCTCGTTCGTGGTGAAGAAGGCGGACTTTCCCGTGCGCGCCTACGGTCTCGGAGTCGTCTCGCCGTTCAAGACGGTCACGGTCAAGAGTCGTGTCGACGGTCAGATCACCAAGGTGTTCTTCAAACAGGGGCAGACGGTGAAGGAGGGCGATCCGCTTCTGGAGATCGATCAACGCCCCTTTACCGCGGCACTCGAGCAGGCGGTGGCGAAGAAGGCGCAGGACGAAGCCAATCTGAGGAACGACCGGTTGAACCTGGAGCGATTTCAGAAGCTCGCGAAGCAGCAATTCGAGACCCAGCAAAATCTCGATACCCAGCAGGCCCTGGTCGATCAGATGATCGCGCAGGTGAAGGGCGACCAGGCCGCCATCGACAATGCGCAGACCAATCTCGGTTACACCTCGATCAAGGCGCCGATCAGCGGACGAACGGGTTTCCGGCTGGTTGACCCCGGCAACATCGTGCATGCCGCGGATACGACGGGGATCGTTACCATCGCCCAGCTGCAGCCGATCGCCGTGCAGTTCACGGAGCCTGAAGAGCAATTGCAGGCCATCGACAAGGCCTTTGACACCGGCGAGGTGCCGGTCGAGGCGCTGACCTCGGACGGAACCAGGATGCTGTCGCAAGGCAGGCTCGTGGTCATGGACAATTCGGTCAACCAGGCCACCGGGACCATCAGCCTGAAAGCGCGCTTCGACAACAAGGACAACGCGCTGTGGCCCGGCCTGTCGGTCACCACGCGGATGCTGATCGACACGCGCAAGGACGTCATCGTGGTGCCGCAGGATGGCGTGCAGCACGGGCCGTCGGGTCTGTTCGCCTATGTGATCGGCGACAATGGCAAGGTCAGCGCCAGGCCGATCAAGGTCAGCCAGAGCGGCGACGCAAATGCCGTCGTCTCCGAAGGGTTGAACGTCGGAGACAGGATCGTGGTGGCCGGACAGTCACGCCTGTTCGACGGCGCGTTGGTCGAGGAAGCGCCTGCGGCCAGTCCGGTTGCGCTGACAACCAATGCGAGCGCCGACGCCTCTCAGGCCAAGAACGGGACCACGAGCGGAACCAAGACCGGATCGGCGGACTGACATGGCTGGCGGTATCTCGGCTCCCTTCATTCGCCTCCCCATCGCGACGTCGCTGCTGATGGTCGGCATCGTCTTCGTCGGGATCATCGCCTATCCGCAATTGCCGGTGGCGCCACTGCCGGAAGTGGACTTCCCCACCATCCAGGTCTCCGCCAGCCTTCCCGGCGCGGACCCTGAAACGATGGCGTCATCGGTGGCGCAACCGCTCGAATCGCAATTTGCGCTCATTCCTGGCGTCTCGGAGATGACGTCGCAGAGCCAGACCAGCTCGACCCAGATCGTTCTGCAGTTCGATCTCTCGCGCAACATCGACGGTGCCGGCTCCGACGTGCTCGCCGCCATCAATGCCGCGAGCGGGCAATTGCCCAAGAACATGCCGACCCCGCCGACCTACAGAAAGGTCAATCCGGCCGACTCGCCCATTCTCACGCTCGGCGCCACGTCGACGACGCTGCCGATGACGCAGGTGTCCGACGAGACCTACACCAAGCTCGCGCAGGCGATCAGCCATATCAGCGGTGTCGGCCAGGTCAGTGTCGGTGGACAGCAGGCGCCGTCGATCCGTGTCCAGATCGATCCTGCCAAGCTGGTCGCCAAGGGCCTGTCGCTGGAGGACGTGCGCACCCCGCTCTCGGTGATCACCGTCAACAATCCCAAGGGAACCCTCAACGGCGACACGCGCACCTACACCGTCTATGCCAACGACCAGTTCACCAAGGCCGAGGCCTGGAACGACATCGTCATCGCCTATCGGAACGGCAGTCCCGTCCGTGTCGGCGACATCGGCCATGCCGTGAGTGCGCCGCTGGACAATACCCAGTACGGCTGGGTTGACGGCAAGCCCGGCGTCTTCCTGGTCATCTTCAAGCAGCCGGGCGCCAACGTCATCGACACCGTCGACAGCGTCATGAAGCAGCTGCCGCATCTGCAGGCGGGTATCTCGCCGGCCATCAAGGTCTCGGTGCTGTCGGACCGCACGCAGACGATCCGCGCGGCGGTGAAGGACGTGCAGTTCACGCTGCTGCTGACGATCGGCCTCGTCGTGATGGTGATCTTCGTCTTCCTGCGCAGCGTCTGGGCTACCATTATTCCGTCGATCACGGTGCCGCTTGCGTTGCTGGGCGCCTGCGCGCTGATGTGGATAGCCGGCTACAGCCTCGATAATCTGTCACTGATGGCTCTCACCATCGCGGTCGGCTTCGTGGTCGACGATGCCATCGTGATGCTGGAGAACATCACCCGCTACATCGAGGAGGGCGAGACGCCGATGGCCGCCGCGTTCAAGGGCGCGAGCGAAATCGGCTTCACGATCATCTCGATCTCGATTTCGCTGATCGCGGTCTTGATTCCGCTGCTGCTGATGAGCGGCATTATCGGCCGCCTGTTCCGTGAGTTTTCGGTGACGCTCGCGATGACGATCGCCGTGTCGGCCCTGGTATCGCTGACGTTGACGCCGATGATGGCGTCGCGCTTCCTCAAATCGCACGACGAGGAGCGTCACGGCAGGCTCTATATGCTCAGCGAGCGGATGTTCCAGGCCCTCGTGAACGGCTACGAGCGAGGCCTCGACCTCGTGCTGCGTTTCCGCTTCATCACCTTGATGGTGTTCTTCGCGACGATCGCGCTGACGGTCTATCTCTTCGTGATCATCCCCAAAGGGTTCTTTCCGCAGCAGGATACCGGGCTGATCACCGGAATTGTCGAAACGTCGCAGGACGTGTCGATCGCCGATATGGCGAAGCACATGCAGGAGATCGGCGCGATCGTGCTGAAGGATCCGGCGATCGACCACATGGCGATGCGGATGGGCGGAAGCGGCAATACGCTCAACGACGGCACGATGTACATTACGCTGAAGCCGCGGGATGAACGCACCGACTCGGCCGACCAGGTCATTCGTCGTCTGCAGGTCCAGACGGCGAAGGTCCAGGGCGCACGGCTCTATCTCCAGTCGGCGCAGGACGTACGTGTCGGCGGCCGGGCGTCCCGTACGCAATTTCAGTTCACCCTGCAGTCGACCGACATGGACCAGCTGAACACATGGGCCCCGAAGCTGCTCGCGAAGATGAAGGAGATGCCCGAGCTTCGCGACGTCGCGTCCGACCAGCAGACATCGGGCACCACGCTGACGCTGTCGATCGACCGCAATCAGGCCGCGCGTTTCGGGATCACCCCCGACGTGATCGACGCGACCTTGTATGACGCATTCGGGCAGCGCGAGATCGCGACTTACTTCACCCAATTATCGACCTACTATGTCGTCCTCGAGGTGCTGCCCTCGCTGCAGAAGAATCCGTCCACGCTGGAGCAGATCTACCTCCGCTCCCCGACGACGGGGGGAGAGGTGCCATTGTCGGCGTTCACCAAGTGGACCACGGCTCCGGTCCGGCCTCTGGCCATCAACCATCAGGGCCAGTTTCCCGCTGTGACGATCTCCTTCAACCTCGCGCCCAACGTCGCGCTCGGCCAGGCGACGCAGGCGATCGACGCGATGGAACAGCAGATGAACGTGCCGGCGGCGATCACCTCGACGTTCGCGGGAACGGCGAAGGCATTCCAGGAGTCTCTCTCCTCCGTGCCCTTGCTGATCGTGGCGGCGCTGATCGTGGTCTATCTCATTCTCGGCGTGCTCTACGAGAGCTACATTCATCCGTTGACGATCCTGTCGACCTTGCCGTCGGCCGGTGTCGGCGCTCTGGCGACGCTCCTCATCTTCCATTTCGACTTCAGCCTGATCGGGTTGATCGGCCTCGTCCTGCTGATCGGCATCGTCAAGAAAAACGGCATCATGCTGGTCGACTTCGCGATCGTGGCGGAGCGGGATCAGGGCCTGTCGCCGGTCGAGGCCATTCGAAGGGCCTGTCTGCTGCGCTTCCGTCCGATTCTGATGACCACGATGGCGGCGGTGCTCGGCGGCGTGCCGCTGATGCTCGGCCACGGGACCGGTTCGGAGCTGCGTCAACCGCTCGGCTACGCCATGGTCGGCGGTCTCTTGGTCAGCCAGGTCCTGACGCTCTTCACCACGCCGGTTGTCTATCTTTATCTGGACCGTGTCTCGCAATGGTTCAGTCCGAAACCGCACGCAGGAAGCGATCCTCAGGATGAGGACGTTGTCGACGACGGCGATCTGGACGTCGTCGAAGAGCTGAACCGGAAGAAATCAAGGGTCTTTGCGGCGGAGTGAACTGTTTGACATCCGCACCGACGACGGCGAGCGCGGCGCCTCCGGCTGAATCCGTCGAAAATGACCGCGCCCTCGACCACGCCTCGCACCATCGCCTCTCGACCTTTGGGCGTCAAAGGCCCATTCTTGTGGACGTTCATCTGGTCTCTCCTTGGAACACTGAAGCTTCGCAACCTCAGCTTCCTCGGTTCAGAGCAGATGGACAACCTCCTGAGAGACCAAACCTGGCCCACCGCAAACGAGAAACTCGATCGCAGTCATTCTATCTGTCACCGCTACTTTCCCGCTGCCGGACATCTGGCTCATGTATGCATGGCCAACGTGCGGCGGCTAACCATGCGCAAATTCGGACTGGTTGTACCTGATTTTCGTGATTGTCGGACCGTTTGACGATCAGCATTTCAGCTTCCGTCTGACTGTCTCTCCCTGCCTCACGCCACCGCCTGGGCAATGAAGTTGCGGACGATCTTCGAGGTCTCGCCACGCCGGAATGCCAGAGACAGGCGCACAATTGGAGCGTCCCCTTTTACCTCACGATAGGTGACGCCGGTAACATGAAGCTGACGCATTGACGCCGGCACGAGCGAAAAGCCGAGCTCAGCTGCCACCAGGCTGACGACAGAGCTGATCTGCGGCGCGGACTGCCCGAGGGTCGGCTCGAAGCCCGCCCGCCGACAGGCCGCGATGACTGTGTCAACCCAGGCCGATCCTGGCGGCGTCAGAATGAGCGGATCCCCCTTCAGCCTGATAAGATCGATTTCAGTCGACTTCGCCACCGGATGGCTTGCGGGCAATACGACCAGCATCGGCTCGTTGGAGAGACGCCGAAACTGTAGATCGTCCTCGCCCTCATCGGGGCGCAGGAACACCGCGTCCAGCTCTCCTTCCCGAAGGCCCGCAAGGAGGCGGGATGTGCTTGCTTCCTCCAGCGTCAGATCCACATCGGGATAAGCTCGGCGAAACGATCGGATTGTCGAGGTAACAACGGGATTAAATGGTGCCGAGTTGGTAAAGCCCACCCGCAGCGAACCGATTTGACCCCGCGCAGCCCTCTGCGCGGCGCGAATGGAGCGCTCCGCCTGCATAGGAATGACCCGCACGTTCTCTAGAAAAGCGCGCCCTGCCTCGGTCAGTTCAGCACCCTGGGGAATGCGATGGAAGAGCGCAGCCCCGACTTCGGCCTCAAGATCCTTGATCTGTTGGCTCAGCGGCGGCTGCCCGATTCCCACGCGCGCAGCGGCGCGTGTGAAGTTTTTCTCCTCGGCAACCGCGAGGAAATAGCGGATGTGGCGCAGTTCCATGTCAGTGCCAAAAGCTATCGAGATCGTTCCTCCTATATATTTGACTGCGCGACAACTGAAATCAAATATCCCTTATCCGGAGCCCGATTGACCTGGACGATCGAAATTGGATCAGCGCGTAAATGTCAGCCTGAAAGGCAAGTCCATCCCTGAGCCGGCGGTCAGGAACAAAGAGCCAAGTCTTCCGGTTGCTGCACCTCCGCTGTCCGCGACACCCGAGCTCGATCGATCGCCCGTCTTGTCGCGGCGCCAGCGCGCGTTGCTGTTCCTCCTTGCCATTGCAGCGGCTGTTCTGGCCTGGATATCCAGCTATCTGTTCGCCTACACGGACGACGCATACGTCACGTCGGATGTCGTATCGATCACGCCGGAAGTCACGGGTCCGATCGCAGCGGTTTTTGTGAAGGACAACGAATGGGTGGAGCGCGGAACGCTCCTCTTTACCATCGATCCGGTTCCGTTCAGATTGGCCGTAGAGCAAGCGCGCGCGGAGGAGGCGCGAACTGAAGCTCAGCTGCCGGTCGACCGGGCACAGCTGCAGGTTTTGCAGGCGCAGAAGGAAGCGGCGGGTGCTGCCGAGAGGCTCGCCGCGGCAAATCTGCGGCGTGACACGCCGCTTGCCCGGTCCGGTACGATCTCCGCGCAGGCCCTCGACACGACTCGTACCACCGAGGAGCAAAGCGCAGCCCAGCAACATGCAGCCGAAGCCGCCCTGCAGAAGGCGAACGAGACTCTCAGCCTGGATAAGGCTGCCGTCTCATCGGCCCACGCTGCACGTCTTCTCGCCGAATGGCGCCTGGGCCGCACCAAAGTCGTGGCGCCCGTTGATGGTTTCGTGACGCATCTTGCCATTCAAACTGGCGACATGGTTTCCACGAGCCAGGCAGCGGTTGCGATCGTCGATGGAAACGCCTGGCGCGTCGTTGCCAATTACAAGGAATATTATCTACGACACCTCCATCCTGGCGGCCTCGCCTGGATCTGGCTCGACAGCCATCCCTGGCATCTTTATCGCGCGCGCATCCAAGGTCTGGCGCACGGCATTAGTCGCCAGCAAGGAAGCGAGACACTAGTCCCTTACGTATCTCCAACGGTGAACTGGATTCGCCTGCAACGACGGATTCCAGTTCGATTCACGCTGCTCCAATCTCCTGGGAGCGACCAACTCTTCATGGGCGTCGACGCCCGCGTCCTGGTCATCTACTGATTAGGGGAATCCTGACGATGCTGCTCCTGATATCGGCCCTGCGACCCATACCGGGAGCCCTGGTGCGTGAGCTCAAATCGCTCGAGCTTGGCGGCCCGCGTGCCAGAGAGGCAGCAAAACGCGTGCTGTCGGTGTTGGTCGCTGTCGCAACGTCATCCGTTCTCAACCTTGATGATCTCTCCTGGGCAGCATTCAGTGGCTACATGGTGATGCGTGGCAGCTTCGCCGAGACATTCCGGCGGGGACTCATGCGAATCGTGGGCACTGCCGGTGGAGCACTGCTGGGGCTCCTGCTCGCGCCCAGCGCAGCGGACGACCCTTTGCTGTTGGTCGTTTTCCTCTTCCTTGTGTCATGGATCGGCACCTTTCAGTCGCTGGCGACCAACTACAGTTACGCATGGCTGTTCTTTGGCCTTACGGCCGGGATGGTAATCACCGAGGCGCTCGCCTCGCCAGACGCTGTCGTGCATTTCGCCGCCACGCGGGTGGCGGAGATTACGGTCGGAACGTGCGCATGCCTTGTTGTTGCAAGCCTGTTCCGGGATACACCGAGCCGCAGGGAACAACGTGCTTACGACATGCTCTGGTGTGGACGCCTGCGTGATGTGTTGAATGAGAGGTGGCTGCGAGAGAATTGGCTGCTGCTCGAGCACTGTACGCGCGCGGCGCTGGCCGTCGCCTTGCTTCCCCTCATCTGGCGGTGGTTCGGCATTGAGGAGTTCTCACAAACTGCGGTCACATCGTACGTCATCATGATCGTCCCATCGGCCGCGGTAGGGAACCGCCGATACGCTACGATCTACGAGAGGATAGCCCACAGGGCGCTCGGATGCCTGCTTGGTAGCGCGGTCGCTCTTGTCTCTATTGACCTGTTCGGCACAGGATTGCCTGTAACCGTGCTCACCCTCGCTGCCGGCGTCTGGATCGGCTACCAAATCCAGACAGGACGGGAGATCAACTATCTCGGAACGCAGTTCACGCTCGGGCTTCTCATCACCCTAGTTCAGGGACCAGCTCCGATCACAGATATTACCCCTGGGCTAGAGCGCTTCGTTGGCATCGCGATCGGCTCCGCCATGCTGTGTCTGACGACCGTCGCTTGGCCCTTGGATCAAGACCAGTAGCATCTCCGACGGAGGCTAACCCGCCGTCTTCCCAATGTCGACCGACCAGTCTTCGTATGTCCCCTCAAGCGGCCGGACATCGCGATTGCGATCGTCGAGCCGAACCGTGCTTCAGGTCTCGGCGTGTCAGCTGACGGAGGTAAACCCGACACACCCCGCGCTTACCCCTGATCGCTGCTTTTGACCCTGGCTGTGTAAAAACGCGGCGCTTGACGTGATTCTCGCGGTATGATTCCCGCACGATTTGCGGGGGTCTCGGATGAAGCGCTTCATTGAGGGTGCGGATCGTGGG
>NZ_JASAUS010000085.1:0-39794 GCF_029953005.1 Bradyrhizobium sp. Mp27
TGGAAGACCGACTTGGAAGTATCCATACCGATACGAATGGGAAGATTCATCAGACTTTCCTCTCATCTAGCTATGACGCCGGAGCGCCATAGAACCGTGGGGATGAGAGGCGTCCACACCAGCACACGCGGCTTCTCGTTCTCGCGGCCTACTGCGCCCGAGCTTTGCTGTAGTCACCGCCTTCGAAAGTGCCGAGGGCGCAGGGAAGGCCGGGTGCCGGCTGGCACCCGCGGTCCACTGTGCGGAAATTGCGCTACGAATTTGCACAGCGGCATACAGGTGAAGCCAAACATCCGGCCTTCCCTGCGCAGTGGTTTTACGGCTTATGCCGAGCTCTCCCCGGGGAGCGATGCACTATTGCCCCCGTCGTCTTGCGGATGATTGATGCGCGCGGCCCGGTCGGGCCGCCACATCACCGCAAGACTTGACGCACAGGCTCCGGGCGCCAGGACGGCACGGTTTTACCGTACACAGGCTGCACCGGTCGTGTGCGCGCAGGCCGTTGCTCACGGTTGCCCGCCCTGCAAACCACCTTCGCGCCGACGCCGCCTGCGTCCACCGCGTCCCATCCCGCGTGTCGTGACGATCGCGATAACGCCCCTCGGCCCGGGGTGGGATGGCCTTCTATAAGATAATCCGAAATACGGATAAAGAGAATTATTTCTGCGTGGTGTGGTTGACCCGCCCATTGGGTGTTTTGCCCGCCGAGCAGCGCAATGGGTGGTTGTGGGACGCGCGAGCGCGCGCCGCAACGCCGCCACGAACAGGTCTCCCCTCGGCCGCAAAATGCGCTACCATGATGCCAGCGCGCCTCAAGTCGCGCACGATCCACGAGACGCATGAGGAAACGAGATGAGGGTGACGATTGGACGGCGCACGGTCATGGGCGCGGTGCTGACTGCCGCGGGCGCGGTGGCTTTGACGGCGGCGTTTGGCCCAGCCTGGGCACATGGGCCGACCCGGCAGAAGGTGCGCGAATCCATCGAGATCAACGCGCCGCCGGCCAAGGTGTGGGCCGCGATCGGCAATTTCCAGGACATGAGCTGGCTGCCGCCTGTTACCAAGACCGAGGGCGAGAAGGGCAACGAGATCGAAGCGACGCGGCGGCTGACCCTGACGGGAGGCGCCACCGTCGATGAGGAGCTCTACAAGTTCGACGCCGCCGCGATGACCTATTCCTACCGGATCACCAAGGTGGACGTGAAGGTGCTGCCGGTCACCAATTATTCCTCGACGCTGACGGTGACGCCGAGCGCCGACGGCAAGGGCGCGACGCTGGAATGGGCGGGCGCGTTCTACCGCGGCTTCCCCAACAACGATCCGCCGCCGGAGCTGAGCGACGAGGCCGCGGTGAAGGCGGTGAAGGGGCTCTATCAGGCCGGGCTCGAAGCGCTGAAGAAGAAGATCGAGAGCGGAAGCTGACCGTGCGGTCGCGGGTCCTGGCGGCGCTCGCCGCCGGCCTTTGCGCTGCTAGCATTGGCAGCGCGTCCGCCGAAGAGGCATTCGTCACCAACCAGCTCAGTGACGATCTGATGGTCGTGGACCTCGCGACATCGCGCAGCGTCGCGACCATCCCGATCGGCGGCAAGCCGGCCGGTGTGGCCGTCAGCGCGGATGGGCGCTTTGCCTATGTGACGAGCCCCGACGCCAAGGCGGTGACCGTGGTCGATGCGGCAACGCGGCAGGTCTCGGGGCGGATCGAGGTCGGCGGCGGGCCGCTCGGCATTGCCGTGACGCCCGATGGCAAGACGGTCTACGTCGCGGACTGGTATGCCGCCGCGGTGCGGGTGATCGATACGGCCTCGCGCAGCGTCACGGCCAGCATCGCGGTCGGCGCGTCCCCGTCCGGCCTCGCGGTGACGCCTGATGGCAGGCTGCTGCTCTCGGCAGACCGTGACGACGACAGCGTCTCGGTGGTGGATACCGCAACGCGTGAGCGCAGGGCGACCATCAAGGTCGGCACCCGTCCGTTCGGCGTGACCATCGATGCCGAGGGAAAACGCGCCTACACCGCCAATGTCGGCTCCAACGACGTCTCGGTGATCGACATCGCCGCGAGCCAAGAGATCGGCCGCGTGCCGGTCGGGATGCGTCCCTATGCCGTGGCGCTGACGCAAGGACGCGGCTTCGTCACCGACCAGTATGGCGGCACCGTCAGCGTGTTCGACCTGGCGACGCTGAAGCCGGTCAAGCGGATCAATGTCGGCGACTATCCCGAAGGCATCAATGCGACCGCCGACGGCAAGCGCGTCATCGTCGCCTGCTGGGAGAGCAACACATTGAGCATCATCGATGCCACCGAGCTGAAGGTGATCGGCGAGGTCAAGACCGGCGACGGCCCGCGCGCGTTCGGGGTGTTCTTGCGCAGGACGGAGTAGGGGGCACGGAGCATCTGTAGCCTGCATGGAGCGAAGCGGAATGCGGGGACACTTTCCCGGATTGCGCTGCGCTCCATCCGGGCTACGGCGCTAAACCACTCTTAGATCCGGCAAACGCCTTCAACTTCAGGAAAAAGTCCTTCAGGATCGGGTTGCGATCCACATAGGTCACGTAGCGGATCGGATGCCGCCGGCGATCGATGCTCCACGTGATCTGATCCGTGAGAACCGGGGCCGGGATGATCACGCTCGGCGCCCAATCGGGATTGAGAAGCCAGCCGACCGGCGCCATGTCCCAGATCTCCTTGGCCCAGCCCAGATGGTCGGACGAGTATTCCTTGAAGCGCATGGCGAGGAACGCGCCGATGCTGCCATGCGGTTCGACGTAGCGCTCGATCTCCGGCACCGTGCTGTGAAGGTGCGAGGTGACGCCCTTGCATGGCACGAGCACGAGCGGCACGCCGCTGTCGAACAGCACCTGCGCGCCGCCGACGTCCTGCTTGAGGTTGAACTCGATCGTGTACGGCCATTCCAGCGCGTGACCGCCAAGCCAGACCACCACCACGCGGTCGATGATGTCGGGGGCCTTGAGCAGCGCCGAGGCGACGTTGCTGATGGCGCCGATGGCAATGACGTAGAGCGGATTGTCAGGGGAGCCCGCGCTCGCCCGGGCCACGAGGTCGTTGACGGCGGGGGCCGCCTGCGCCGTCTTGCCGGGGCCGACATAGTCGGTGACGCCGCGATGGACGAGGCCGTCCGGCGCGAGGTCGAGGCGCTCCAGCAGGCGAAGGATTTCCTGGTAGCTCAGCTCCATGCCGTGGCCGGGACTGTCGGCGCGTGTGTTGAAGAACGGCGCGGCGTAGATCGCCTCGACGTCGAACCGGTCCTTCGACAGCAGCATCTGCACCAGCGCGAACTGATCGTCGATCTCGTTGTAGGTGTCGGTGTCGAGCACCACGCGCACCTTGCCGACCGGCGGCTCCAGGAGTTTGAGGCGGGCTTCGTCCGAGAGTGTCATCACCGTCTCCTTGGGCCGGGCGTGCCGATTGCGGATCAGGCCTTGAGCGAAATCGGGCAGACCACGTCTGCGATCTCCTCCATCTGCGCGAACATGTGATCGGGCGCAAGCGCCCGCAGTGCCGCCGGCGCGGCATAGCCCCAACTCACCGCGCCGCAGGCAATCCCCACCGCCCGCGCCGCCTCGATATCGCGGACCTCGTCGCCGATCGCGATCACGCGGCCTGCCTCCACGCCCGCGCGCCGGATCACGCGGCGGAATTTCGCGGGCTTGCCGAACAGCGACGCCGCGCAGTCGAAATGCGCAAACAGCGCGGCGGACTCGCCAAGCTTCTCGCGCGCATTGGCTTCGCTGTCCGATGTCACCAGCGCGAGCTGCACGCCGTTATTGGCCAGCGTCCGCAGCATCGTCTCGACGCCCGCGAACAGGGGGATCTCCGCCGCCGCCTCCGCCTTCAGCCGCCGCGCATGCCGCGCGATCGCCGGCAGCTTCCACAAGGGCACCTCGAGCCGGGCGAGGATCTCGCGCGACGAGGCATGTCGCAGCGCTTCGATTTCGTCATCCGCGACGCGGCGAAAATTGAAGCGATCGGCGACATCGTTGATGGTGCGCAGAAACCACGGAAAGCTGTCGGCCAGCGTACCGTCGAGATCGAAGATGGCGAGGGAGTAGGGCATGGAGGAGGTTTTGCAGTTCGCTGATAAACGAGATTGTGGGTGCTATTATTTAGAAGAATTCGAGGACAGCCATGCGACACGAGCGCATTGAAATCAACCATGCGATCATGGCCGGCAAGCCCGTCATCCGTGGGACGCATGTGCGTCACCGCAATCTGCGCACGTGAACATTGATGTCGAGATCGATGTTGCTGACGCAGGTCTGAGTAGTCCGGTGCGAGCCGCCCTCGTGCCAGTGGCCATCGCGCGTGCGGGCGTTGGTGATATTGGCGAGCTTCAGGCATCGCCATTGCGGCAGCGGTCCGCTGCTCTCGCCGCCAAATTGCCAGGCGAGCACGGCTTCCTCACCCATCTTGTTGGTGCCGATGATGTGGGGGCAGAGCTCGCGATAGCGCCCCTCGTAGATGCAGGTTACCTGCTGCTCGGCGAGGATTGCCTTGCGGAAGAGCGTGTAGGTGCGGCTGGGCATCGCGGACAGCCTTTCCCCGATGATCCCGCGGACGAGGCGGAGTGGATTACTCCGCCGCCTCGCTCGTGCTCCGCCGCTTCGGCTTCCGTGCCTTCTTCAGCACCGGCTCCAGAAACTTGCCCGTATAGCTCCTTGGCGCTTTCGCGATATCCTCCGGCGGTCCCCACGCCACGATCTCGCCGCCGCCGTCGCCGCCTTCGGGGCCGAGGTCGATGACCCAGTCGGCGGTCTTGATGACTTCGAGATTGTGCTCGATGACGACGACCGTGTTGCCCTGCGCGACCAGCTCGTGCAGCACCTCCAAGAGCTTCTTGACGTCGTGGAAGTGCAGGCCGGTGGTCGGCTCGTCCAGGATGTAGAGCGTACGGCCGGTCGCGCGCTTTGACAGCTCCTTGGCGAGCTTGACGCGCTGGGCTTCGCCCCCCGACAGGGTCGTGGCCTGCTGGCCGACATGGATGTAGTCGAGCCCGACCCGGTGCAGGGTCTGGAAGGTTTCGCGCACGCGCGGGACCGCCTTGAAGAACTCGGCGGCTTCCTCGACGGTCATGTCGAGCACGTCGGCGATGCTCTTGCCCTTGAACAGGACCTCGAGCGTCTCGCGGTTGTAACGCTTACCCTTGCAGACGTCGCAGGTGACGTAGACGTCGGGCAGGAAGTGCATCTCGATCTTGATGACGCCGTCGCCCTGGCAGGCCTCGCAGCGGCCGCCCTTGACGTTGAAGGAGAAGCGGCCGGGCTCGTAGCCGCGCGCCTTCGCTTCCGGCAGGCCGGCGAACCATTCGCGGATCGGCGTGAAGGCGCCGGTGTAGGTCGCGGGGTTCGAGCGCGGGGTGCGGCCGATCGGCGACTGGTCGATGTCGATGATCTTGTCGATGTGCTCGAGGCCCTCGATGCGATCGTGGGGGGCGGCGCCTTCGCTGGCGTTGTTCAGCTTGCGGGCGATGGCCTTGTAGAGCGTGTCGATCAGCAGCGTCGACTTGCCGCCGCCGGAGACGCCGGTGACGGCCGTGAACAGGCCGAGCGGAATTTCGGCGGTGACGTTCTTGAGATTGTTGCCGCGCGCGTTGACCACCTTGATGGTGCGGCGATGGTTCGGCGGGCGCCGCTCCGGCACCTCGACCTCGAGCTCGCCGGTGAGATATTTGCCGGTGAGCGATTTCGGGTTGCGCATGATCTCGGCGGGCGTGCCTTCGGCGACGATGTTGCCGCCATGCATGCCGGCGCCGGGGCCGATGTCGAGGACGTAATCGGCAAGCAGGATCGCGTCCTCGTCATGCTCGACGACGATCACGGTGTTGCCGAGGTCGCGCAGGCGCTTGAGGGTGTCGAGCAGGCGCGCATTGTCGCGCTGGTGCAGGCCGATCGAGGGCTCGTCCAGCACGTAGAGCACGCCCGTCAGCCCCGAGCCGATCTGCGAGGCGAGGCGGATGCGCTGGCTCTCGCCGCCCGACAGCGTGCCGGAGGAGCGGGATAGGGTGAGGTAGTTGAGGCCGACGTCGAGCAGGAAGGTGAGGCGCTCGCGGATCTCCTTGAGGATGCGGCCTGCGATCTCGTTCTGCTGCGTGTTCAGCGCTTCGGGCACGGTCTCGAACCATTCGCCGGCCTTCCTGACCGACAGCTCCGAGATCTCGCCGATATGCTTGCCGCCGATCTTGACGCAGAGCGCCTCGGGCTTCAGCCGGAAACCCTTGCAGCCTTCGCAGGGGACGTCGTGGAAATATTTTGCGAGCTCCTCGCGCGCCCACTCGCTCTCGGTCTCGCGATAGCGGCGGTTGATGTTGGTGATGACGCCCTCGAACGGCTTCTTGGTGTCGTAGGAGCGGACGCCGTCCTCGTAGGAGAACTTGATTTCATCCTCGCCCGAGCCAAGGAGGATCGCGTTCTGCGTCTTCTTCGGCAGATCCTTCCATTTGGTGGTCACGGTGAACTTGTAGTGCTTGCCGAGCGCCGTCAGCGTCTGAATATAGTAAGGCGACGACGACTTGGCCCAGGGCGCGATCGCGCCCTTGCCGATGGCGAGCTCCTTGTCGGGGATGACGAGGTCTTCGTCGACATGCTGCTCGACGCCGAGGCCGCCGCAGGCCGGGCAGGCGCCGTAGGGATTGTTGAACGAGAACAGGCGCGGCTCGATCTCCGGAATCGTGAAGCCGGAGACGGGGCAAGCGAATTTTTCCGAGAACAGGATGCGCTCGGGCCCGCTCTTGTCGTGAATTTTTGCGGTCTTCTTCTTCTCCTCGACGGGCGCCGCCGCTGCAGGCGCATCGGCGAACTCGACGACGGCGAGCCCCTCCGCGAGCTTCAGCGCGGTCTCGAAGCTTTCGGCGAGGCGCTGGCCGATGTCGGCGCGCACCACGATGCGGTCGACCACGACGTCGATGTCGTGCGGAAATTTCTTGTCGAGCGTCGGCGCCTCCGCGAGCTCATGGAAGGTGCCGTCGATCTTGACGCGCTGAAAGCCCTTCTTGAGCCATTCGGCGAGCTCCTTGCGGTACTCGCCCTTGCGGCCGCGCACGACGGGGGCGAGCAGATAGAGGCGGGTGCCCTCGGGCAGCGCCAGCACGCGGTCGACCATCTGCGAGACGGTCTGGCTTTCGATCGGCAACCCAGTGGCGGGCGAGTAGGGCACGCCGACGCGCGCCCAGAGCAGGCGCATGTAGTCGTAGATCTCGGTGACGGTGCCGACGGTCGAGCGCGGGTTCTTCGACGTCGTCTTCTGCTCGATCGAGATCGCCGGCGACAGGCCGTCGATCTGGTCGACGTCAGGCTTCTGCATCATCTCCAGGAACTGGCGCGCATAGGCCGACAGCGATTCGACGTAGCGGCGCTGGCCCTCCGCATAGATGGTGTCGAAGGCGAGCGAGGATTTGCCGGAGCCTGACAGCCCCGTGAACACCACCAGCTTGTCGCGGGGGATCTCGACGTCGACATTCTTGAGGTTGTGCTCGCGCGCGCCACGGATCGTAATTGTGCGCAGGCTGGATCCCGCGTTCTGCTGTTGGCGCTTCGCCTTGATCACTTCATCCATCCGAGTTGCCCTCAAGGAATCCCAAAGGTGCGCGATCGCGCCAACAAAAAAGGCGCGCGTCGCCCGGAACCGGGATCGGCGCCGATGGGTATGGCAGCGAACGTAGGAAGAACGGGAGCGGATTTCCAGTGGCGTGTGCGAATCGTCAACGGATTGTTGGCGGGCTGGCGGCATCTGGCAGGAGCGGGGCGCCCGGAACATGCGAAGGGCCGGCGCGAGGCCAGCCCTTCGTTCGCATTTGAATGCGGATTTGGGGCAATCCGCACATGATCAGGACTTGGAGGTTCCTGAGGGAAGCTTTGTCTCAGTATTTGGCGACGACCGGGCCGCCCCAGCGGTAATTGATGCGGATCAGGCCCATGTCGATATCCTGGCCGATCCGGTCGGTGCGCGGGGCGAAGCCGCCGACGAGCGTTGCGAAGTCGGCGCTATGATGGCCGAGGAAGACATGGTTGTACTCGCCGCCGACCGACCAGTTCTCGGCAAAGCCCCATTCCACGCCGATGCCGATGGTGTAGCCCCAGCGGGTCTGGTTGACGCTGTTGAACACCGCGGCCGGGACGCCGGGGACGAAGGTGTCGTACTTGTCGTGCGCCACCGCGGCGCCAGCCTTGCCATAGAAGAGCAGGTTGTTGACGGCGTAGCCCATCTGGCCAGTGAACAGGCCGAAGCTGTCGATCTTGGTCTGGTTGGTGAACAGCGGCAGCGCCACGCTGACATTGCTGCCCTTGAAGTCGGCCCAGTTGCCTTGGCCCTCGATGCCGAACACCCAGCGCGATTTCTGCCAGCGATAGCCGAGTTGTCCGCCGATCGTGCCACCGCCCGCATTGTGACAGCCTTCGCCAACGGCCGGATCGACAGCGATGCCGAGCGCGCGTGTCACGCCCCAGCAGGCATGGGCCAAGCCGCCGCCGCCGTTGATGCCGGCATAGATGCCGCTCCAGTCGTAGACGGGAACGGCGGCCGCAGGCGCCTTGTAAATCGGTAGATCGGCGGCGGTAGCCGGCGCGACCGCGCCGAGTGCGAACAGGCTGACCGCAGCCAGCATCCACGTCTTCATGTCACGTCCCCAACTCGCCAAAGCCATTCGCGGACGCCTTGCGCGCGCCTCACGACTCCAAGACGGTTGGGTGCACCCTCGCGCGAAAACAAAAAGGCCGGCGCAAGGCCGGCCTTTCGTAACGCGATGGCGTCGGAGGTGACGCTTAGTACTTCGCCACGACCGGGCCGCCGAACGTATAGTTCACGCGAACGGTGGCCATGTCGACGTCCTGCTTGATGCTGTCGGTGCGGAAGAAGAAGCCCGCGACTGTGAGGTCATTGCTCCGTCGGCCCATGAACAGGTGGTTGTACTCGACGCCAACTGACCAATTCGGTGCGAACCCGAATTCGATACCGGTGCCGACCGCGCCACCCCAGCGGGTTTCGTTCGCGCTGTCGAACACAACGCCGCCAAACAAGCCGTTATATTTGTTGTGAGTGACGGCAGCACCACCCTTCACGTACCACAGCACATTGTTCCAGGCGTAGCCCACTTGGCCAGTGAACAGACCGATCGCATCGATCTTGGTCTGGTTGACGAGGGGGGAAAAAGCCGCGGGAGAGCTCGTATTCGAACCCTTCAGGTTAGCCCAGTCGCCCTGAGCCTCGAGGCCGAACACCCAACTGGCCGCCTGCCAGCGATAGCCAATCTGGCCACCGACCAGAGCGCCGGTCGCATTGTGGCACCCCTCTGGTGTGGAGGGAACCGGCCCGAGAAGAACGACCGCGGTGGTGTCCCAGCAATTGTGGCTTGAGCCGCCTCCGGCGTTGGCGCCGATATAGAACCCGCTCCAGTTGTAGATCGAGGCCACAGCAACAGGCGCCTTGGTGTAGGGGCGGGCCGCCAAATCGGCCGCCGAGGCGGGAGCCAACGCGCTGAGTGCGAACAGACTGGCCGAGGCCAGCAAAACCTTCTTCATTTCAATTCCCCAGTTTCGTTTCTCTTTGTCGGCGAAAAACGGCCGACCCAATGACCCAACCGATGTCGTTGCTCTACACCATTGAAGCCGAAGGTTGTGTCACCGGGATGCCACAGCTCTCCCCGAAAACGCTGGGAATCGGTTGGCCCTGGATCTTGACGCGCAAAAACAAAAAGGCCGGCGCAAGGCCGGCCTTTCGTAACGCGGTGCGTTGGAAGCGAAGCTCAGTACTTCGCGACCACCGGGCCCCCGAAGTGATAGTTCACGCCGACCTGCACGGTGTGGAAGTTGAGCGTGCCGGTGGGCAGGGCGCCCGAGAAGTAGGTCTCGCCGCCGAGGCTGCGATAGAGGTACTCGCCCTTGACCGACCACTGCGGAGCGAAGAACGCCTCGACGCCCGCACCGACGGTCCAGCCGGAGTGCCACTTGCTGTCCGACGCGGTCAGGCCGAGAGCGGAGAGGGTGATCTTGTTGTCGATCCAGGCGTAGCCGCCGGTGCCGTAGAACAGGACCTGATTGACGGCGTAGCCGATACGGCCGCGCACGGTGCCCATGGCATCGGTCTTCGAGCTCGCCGTTGCGGTCACAACGCCGAAGCCGGGAACAACAGTGGCGCCGGTCACCGAAGCGCTGACGTCAGCCCAGGAACCATCAGCCTCGACGCCCAAGACGACGTTGCCGGTCTGCCAGTTGTAGCCGGCGGTGCCGCCGACGAAGCCACCCTTCATCTTCGGGTCGCCGGAACCGTTTTCCCAGGCGCCGCCGCCGACGATACCGAGGTAGAAGCCGGTCCAGTTGTAGACCGAGGCCACCGCCACCGGAGCCTTGGTGTAGGGGCGCGCCGCGAGATCAGCGGCCGAAGCCGGAGCAGCGAGAGCGAACAAACAGGCCGAAGCCAACAAAACCTTCTTCATTTTCAAACTAATCCCAGTCCCGGTTTCTGTTTTTGCCTTCCGTGCGTTCGGAAGGACATCGGACGCCGTGGTCCAACTGATGTCGTGCTTACACCAGCAAAGCCGCAAGTTGTGTCTCCCAAAAGCCACAATAATCGCAAAACGTAACGGTGGCTGACCTATAATTCCGGTTGCCCACGCAAAAAGGCCGGCGCAGGCCGGCCTTTGATTTCCAAGCGATCTCAGAGGGATATCAGTATCTTGCGATCATGGGGCCGCCCCAGCGGTAGTTCACGCGGACGAGGCCGATATCGACATCCTGGCTGATGCGATCGGAGCGAGTGGCGACGCCGAGCGGGGCGAAATTGCCGGATCCGGTGAAGCCGATGGTGCGGTTGCCGAGGAAGATGTGGTCGTACTCGAAGCCCACGGTCCAGTTCGGGGCGAATCCGAACTCGACGCCCGCACCCACGGTGCCGCCCCAACGGGTCTCGTTGGCCCGGTCGAACTCGAGGCCGCTGGCGACGTCGAAGCTGCGGTAGCGATCGCCGACGACGGCGCCGCCGCCCTTCACGTAGACCAGGACGTTGTTCCAGGCGTAACCGACCTGACCGGTAATCAGGCCGAAGGCGTTGATCTTCGAACGATCGCGCAGGCCGCTGATCGCACTGATATTGTCACCCGAGAAATCGGCCCAGTTGCCCTGGCCTTCGAAGCCGAACACCCAGTTGGCTGACTGCCAGCGGTAGCCGACCTGGCCGCCGACCGTGCCGCCGGTCGCGTTGTGGCAGCCTTCGCCTACGAGAACGCCACCGCCGATATCGACGTCCCAGCACTTGTGGCTGGTGCCGCCGCCGCCGTTGATACCGATGTAGAAGCCGCTCCAGTCGTAGATGGTCGCGATCATCGGTGCCGGAGCCTTGGTGTAGGGACGCGCAGCGAGATCTGCCGCGCTTGCGGGAGCCGACAGCCCCAACGCGATTGCACCAATAGTACCAATCAAAATCTTATTCATTGCAGTCCCCCCAGTTTCTGACCGCTTTTCGAAGTCCCCGAAGCGGCTGATCAGGCGCGACGCCTATAAGAATCTAATTCCGCGGCAAGCGTAGCTTAGGCGGGAGGCGGAGTCCGTCTCCGGAATGCAACAGTCGGGCGGCATCTGAACTGCTTCTAACTTGATGAATGTTAAGCTGTTTCGCCGTCCTCAGGAATTCGGGGAAATTCCATTTGGCGCAGGCCGTCTTGGTGCAGCGCGGTGCCGTCTTGCCAACGCAACAAGGTGAGGGGAGTCATAAGAACAAATCTGGAACGAACCGGCCAGGGGTGCTATATGTGGGGATAAGTGGAGGGGTGACGGGTCGATCCGTCCGCGCAAGCGTATAGGGTCGCGTCAACAGGTTGCAGAGGACGCGGGCGCGTCCCGGGCCTTCTAAAATTCAGTGGCATTCGGAGTGGAGAGCGGCGATGGCGGGAAGCGTCAACAAGGTTATTCTGGTTGGAAATCTCGGCAAGGATCCCGAAATCCGCCGCACCCAGGACGGGCGGCCGATCGCGAATTTGAGCATCGCCACCTCGGAGACCTGGCGCGACAAGAACAGCGGCGAGCGCAAGGAAAAGACCGAGTGGCATCGCGTCGTGATCTTCAATGAAGGGCTCTGCAAGGTCGCCGAGCAGTACCTGAAGAAGGGCGCGAAGGTTTACATCGAGGGCGCGCTCCAGACCCGCAAATGGACCGACCAGAGCGGCGCCGAGAAGTACTCCACCGAGGTCGTACTCCAGGGCTTCAACTCGACCCTGACGATGCTCGACGGCCGCGGCGGCGGTGGAGGCGGCAGCTTCGGCGACGAGCCAGGCGGCGATTTCGGCTCTTCCGGTCCCGTCAGCAGCGCGCCGCGCCGTGCCGTTGCCGCCGGCGGCGGCGGTGGCCGCAACAGCGACATGGACGACGATATCCCGTTCTGAGGCGGGCGGGGGCGCTTCGCCTCTGATGTCACCTTGCTCGCGTAGAGCGACAGGACTCCTTACCAATTGGCGGGCAAAGCTCGGTTTTTCCCGGCTTGCCTCATGTGCTGCCTCAAGCCTTTGACGAGGTGTGATGTGAATGGTATTAACTTGATGTTAATCCTGTTCACATGGGTCGGCCGGAGGCCCTGCACGAGCGTTGCGCCGCTGCTTGAGGCTGCTCCAGCGATCCCGCTGCACGCCTTTGCCGCCATGGCCGCCTTCGTGCTCGGCCTCGTTCAGTTTGCCGCCCCCAAGGGCACGCTGCCGCACCGGACGATCGGCTGGATCTGGGTGGGGCTCATGGCGGTCGTGGCGGCATCGTCGTTCTGGATCCACCAGATCCGCCTGGTCGGGCCGTTCAGCCCGATCCATCTCCTATCGATCTTCACGCTGGTGATGCTACCGCTCGCGGTGTGGCGGGCGCACATCCATCGGGTCTCCGATCACCGGCGCATCATGATCATGACGTTCGTCGGCGCGCTCGTCATTGCCGGGCTGTTCACGCTCATGCCTGGACGGATCATGCACCGGGTGATTTTCGGAGCCTAGGACGTGGTTCCCGGCGGCTCATTCCGGCTTCCCTCGAGGCAGTGGTGCTGAGCTCGTAAGTCTCTGGAAAAACAGTCGGAAAAACCGCTTCCCCAGACCTCGCAAGGGTGGTTATCAGGGGGGCGATGCGCTATATGATTCCCAGATAAAATCTCACCGGATTTCCCCTTGGCTGACGACGACAACAAGCCCGGCGACCAGCCGGCGCAACCCTCGGACATTCGTCCCGTTTCCATCTACGAGGAGATGAAGAAGTCCTACCTCGATTACGCGATGAGCGTGATCGTGGCGCGTGCGCTGCCCGATGCGCGCGACGGGTTGAAGCCGGTTCATCGTCGCATCCTCTACTCGATGAACGAGCAGGGGCACACGCCCGACAAGAAGTACGTCAAGTCGGCGCGCGTGGTCGGTGACGTGATCGGTAAATATCATCCGCATGGCGACCAGTCGATCTACGACGCCATGGTCCGGATGGCGCAGGACTTCTCGATGCGCGTGCCGCTCATCGACGGCCAGGGCAATTTCGGCTCGGTCGACGGTGATCCCCCGGCGGCCTATCGGTACACCGAAGCGCGACTGACGAAGGCGGCGTTGGCCCTGCTGGCCGACATCGACAAGGACACCGTCGACTTCCAGCCGAACTACGACAACAACGAAACCGAGCCGTCGGTCCTGCCGGCCAAGTTCCCGAACCTCCTGGTCAACGGGGCGGGCGGCATCGCGGTCGGCATGGCGACCAACATCCCGCCGCACAATCTCGGCGAGGTCATCGATGCCTGCGTCGCGTTGATCGATAACCCTGCGCTCACCATCGACGAACTCATCAACATCGTTCCGGGACCGGATTTCCCGACCGGTGGCGTCATTCTCGGACGCGCGGGCATCCGCGCCGCCTACCACCTCGGCCGCGGCTCGATCGTCATGCGCGGCAAGGTCGCGATCGAGACCATCCGCAAGGAGCGCGAGGCGATCATCATCACCGAGATTCCCTACCAGGTGAACAAGGCGACGATGGTCGAGCGCATCGCCGAGCTGGTCAAGGAAAAGAAGATCGAGGGCATCGGCGACCTGCGCGATGAATCCGACCGCGACGGCTATCGTGTCGTGATCGAATTGAAGCGCGACGCCGTGCCGGATGTGGTGCTGAATCAGCTGTACCGATTCACGCCGCTGCAGACGAGCTTCGGCGTCAACATGGTGGCGCTCGACAGCGGCCGTCCGCGGATCATGCATCTGAAGGACCTGCTGGCGATCTTCGTCGACTTCCGCGAGCGGGTCGTCACGCGGCGTACCAAGTTCCTGCTCGCCAAGGCGCGCGATCGCGCCCACATCCTGGTCGGTCTGGCGATCGCGGTCGCCAATATCGACGAGATGATCCGCGTCATCCGGACCTCGCCCGACCCGACCACCGCCCGCGACACCCTGATGGCGCGCGACTGGCCGGCACGGGACGTCGAGGACATGCTGACGCTGATCGACGATCCGCGCCACCGCATCAGCGAGGACGGCACGATCCGGCTGTCGATGGAACAGGCGAGGGCCATTCTCGATCTGCGCCTTCAGCGCCTCACCGCGCTCGGCCGCGACGAAATCCGCGACGAGCTCGACAAGCTCGCCGGCGAGATCGCCGACTATCTCGACATCCTGCGCTCGCGCGCCCGCGTGCTGGGCATCATCAAGACCGAGCTCGCCGAGGTGAAGGCCGAGTTCGCGACCCCGCGCCGCACCGTGATCATCGAGCAGGAGGGCGAGGTCGAGGACGAGGACCTGATCCAGCGCGAGGATATGGTCGTCACCGTCTCCCACGCCGGCTACGTCAAGCGCGTGCCGCTGTCCGCCTACCGGGCGCAGCGCCGCGGCGGCAAGGGCCGCGCCGGCATGCAGACCCGCGACGAGGATTTCGTCAGCCGCCTGTTCGTGGCGTCGACGCACACGCCGGTGCTGTTCTTCTCGTCGCGCGGCCAGGTCTACAAGGAGAAGGTCTGGCGCCTGCCGATGGCTGCGCCGAACGCGCGCGGCAAGGCGCTGATCAACATCCTGCCGCTGGAGCAGGGCGAGCGCATCACCACCATCATGCCGCTGCCGGAGGATGAATCGACCTGGGGCAACCTCGACGTGATGTTCGCCACCACCGGCGGCAACGTCCGGCGCAACAAACTGTCCGACTTCGTCGACGTCCGCCGCTCCGGCATCATCGCCATGAAGCTCGATGAGAATGAAGCGATCGTCGACGTGCAGATCTGCACCGAGCGCGACGACGTGCTTTTGACCGGCGCCGGCGGCCAGTGCATCCGCTTCCCCGTGCCCGACGTGCGCGTGTTTACCGGCCGCACTTCGATGGGCGTGCGCGGCATTGCGCTTGCCGACGGCGACAAGGTGATCTCGCTGGCCATCTTGCGCCACATGGAGACCACCTCGGACGAACGTTTGGCCTATTTGAAGATGCGCCGCGCAGTCGCCGGTGAGGCTGCGACCGAGGAGCCCGCAGTGGATGCCGAGGCCGAGGAGACCTCCGGCAGCTTCCAGCTTCCGCAGGAGCGCTATATCGAGATGTCGGCGGCCGAGCAGGTCGTGCTCACCGTCTCCGTCAACGGCTACGGCAAGCGGACCTCGTCCTACGAGTACCGCACCACCGGCCGCGGCGGCAAAGGCATCGTCGCCATGAGCGTCAACAACCGCAACGGCAACCTGGTGGCCTCCTTCCCCGTGGAAGACGCCGACCAGATCATGCTGGTCACGGACAAGGGCCAGTTGATCCGCTGCCCGGTCGAAGGCATCCGCGTCGCCGGCCGCTCGACCCAGGGCGTGATCGTGTTCGACACCGCCGAGGACGAGCACGTCGTCTCGGTCGAGCACATCACGGAGGAGGCCGAGAGCGGGAATGGCGAGAACGGGAACGGTTCGTAGATCGAGCCGATCCCGTCAGGTGTCGTCCCCGTTGACGGTTGCAATCAACCGGATAGGTCCGGCACGGCACAACGCGCCGGTGTCCGGCCTATGATCCTGGAAGATGCTGCCGGCGCGATGCCTTCCAGCCGAGCACGGCCAGCGGAATTGCCAGTGCCGCCCAGGACAGCGCGTCCCAGCCATCGTCGCCGAACAGCGCCGACGCCAGCCCGACAAGGATGAGCCCCCCGAGCAGGAGCGGCCAGCGAAAGATCTCGTCCGCGGTCTGGCGCTCGCGCTTTATCTCGCGTTTCATGAACGAAGCCCGGATGTCGCGACGACAGGCGACCGGCCTTCCACAGGCGCCGTGACGCGGGGCGATTTGCGCTTGCCGAGCCAGAGATAGACGCCGCTTCCGAGCACGACGATGGCCGCGAGGTCGAGCAGCGCCCAGATGATCTTGAGCGGCAGGCCGCCGTAATCCCCGAAATGCAGCGGGCGCGACACCTGCAACGCCCGGAGATACCACGGCAGTCCGCGCGCGGTGACGAGCTGCCCGGTTTCAGCGTCCAGCATCGCCGGCGTGAACAGGCGCGAGGTGATCGGCGTCGATCCCTTGGTCCAGACGATGAAGTGTCGTGGCGTCCCGAACCGCGCGACCGTCGGAAAGATGATGCTCGTGGGCGTGTTGCCGTCGATCGCCCGGCGCGCTGTGGCGATGACGTCGTCGACGTCGGCCCATTTCGCAAGCGGCGGCTTGCCTGCGTGTGGGGCGATCAGCTCCGGCATCACCCCCGCGCGCCACGCGGAAAACAGCGGCAACGATATCGTGTTGATGACGCCGGTGACGCCGACGGCAAGCAGCCATATGAGAGTCACTCCGCCGATCAGATTGTGCAGGTCGAGCCATTTGACCCGCGAGGCGCTGGCACGACGCACCGTGCCGAAGCTGAGCCGGCGCATGAAGGGTGCGTAGAGCACGATGCCGGAAACGATCGCGATGACAAACAGCACGCCCATGACGCCGAGAAACAGTTCACCCGGCAACCCCAGGAACATGTCGCGGTGGAATATGCGGATGGCGCTCATCAGGCCACCCTGCTGCGCGTCCTCACCGATCAGCTCCGCGGTCCTGGAATCGAATGACAGCTTCAGGAAACGTTGGCCCGGGGGAGCTTCGGGCGTAGCCGAGAGGAACACGTTGACGACGTTGGCGCGATCATCGTCCCAGCCGAGCACCTGGAGGTAGCGCTGCGGATAGCGCGCCTTGGCGGCGTCGACCAGCCGGCTTAGCGGAGCCTGCGGAGTATCCGCCGGGAGCTCTCGGGCCGAGGCTTCCGACTTGAAGAGCTCGTCGATCTCGTCATGAAAGATCAGTGGGAGCCCGGTGATGCAAAGCATTAGGAGGAATAGCGTGCAGACCAGGCTGGTCCATTTGTGGACCAGCGACCACCATTTGACTGACTGTGCTGTCATCCTCTCACCACCGGTAGGTCAGCGTCGCCAGCACCGTGCGCCCCAGCGCCCAGCGGCAGCCGCCGGCCGTGCATAACGAGACATAGGTCTTGTCGAACACGTTGTTGACGTTCACCGCCGCGCTGAGGCCCTTCCACTGCTGATACCGCATCCCGAAATCATAGGACAGCACCGCATCGAACACCGTGCTGGACGGAACGGTGGCGGCGGGCAGGAAGACGCCCGGCACGATGGTCGGAACCGTCAGATTGTTGGCGTTGGTCGTGTACATGTCGTGGACGTAGCGGACACCGCCGCCGAAGCCGAAACCGGTGGCAGGACCGCCCTGCACCAGATAGTTGGCCCAGAGCGAGGCGGTGTGCATCGGGACGTTGGCGAGCCGCTTGCCGAAATTGACGTCCTGGGGCGAACTGATCCGGTTGTCGAGATAAGAGTACTGCCCACGCAGGCTCAAGCCTGGCAGGGGGCTGCCGACGACGGACCCTTCGAACCCGCGCGAGCTGACCTCGCCAACCTGCGCCGTGGTGTTGGCGGGAATGCCGGGGCCGCTGATGACCGTTGCCACGTTCTGCTGCTTCAGGTCGTAGACCGCGGCCGTGAAGATCAGATTGGTCCCGACCGGCTGATACTTCACGCCGCCTTCATACTGCTCGCCGGTGGTCGGCTTGAACGGCTGGCCGTTCAGCAGCGTGCCGACCGAGGTCGGCTGGAACGAGGTCGAGTAGCTGACATAGGGCGCAATGCCGTTGTCGAAATTGTAGATCGCGCCAATGCGGCCGGTTGGCTTCTGGTCGTCGTTCAGGACGCGAACGCCGGTGTTCTGCGCCAGGGTATTGCCCTCGGCCCAGTCGTAGCGGATTCCGCCGAGGACGGTGAGCCGGCCGAGCCTGGCCTCGTCCTGGACGTAGAGGCCGCGCTGCGACAGGTGCTGGTCGAGGTTCTGGAAGAGCGCCGTGGGGACGGCGATGTTCTGCGTGTAATTCGGCGCCAGGATGTCGAGCGTGTTGGTGGCCGCGAAGCGGGCGAGATTGTTGAAGTCGAACCGCTGGTAGTCGACCCCTGCGAGGACCGTATGCTGCAACGGTCCCATGTTGAACTTGGCCTGGAGCTGGTTGTCGGCAGCGAATGTGTCGAGGTTCTCGTTGGTCGAGAAGTAGCTCCGGTTGATCGTGCGGCCGTCGACCAGCCGGAGCGTGGCGCCCGCGCCCGTCGTCGTGAACCCGCCGGGCTGCACCTCGACATAGCTGAGCTCATTGTGCAGGTAGCGTATGTTCTGGCGCACCGTGAAGACGTCGTCGAAACGATGCTCGAACTCGTAGCCGGCGGTTGCCTGCTTGTATTTGAGAGTCTCGTAGTTGAGATCGCCGGCAAAGAAATTGCGCGGGATCTGCCCGAACGTCCCCGGCACCAGTGTGCCCTGGATCGGCAAGAGCGCGAAGGCACCACCCTTCGGGTCCTGCCGGTAGCTCGTCAGGAAGGTGATGGTGGTGTCGATACTCGGACGCCACGTCCAGGCCGGCGCGATCGAAAATCTTTGTTCGCCGATATTGTCGACCTGGGTGTCGGCGTTGAGGCCGATACCGGTGACGCGGTAGAGCAGCGTCTTGTCCTTGTCGACGGGGCCGCCGACGTCGAAGGCGCCCTGGATCCGGTTGAACGAGCCGGTTTGCAGGGAGACTTCTCCGAACGGATTTTCAGTCGGGCGCTTGCTGACGAGGTTGAGGATGCCGCCGGGCGAGGCGGCGCCGTAGAGAATTGATGCCGGCCCGGTGATCACCTCGGCGCGCTCGAGCAAATAGGGATCCACCCGCGGCGCACCGAACGGTCCGCCCTGGAGCCGCAGCCCGTCCAGATATGTTTCGAGGCTGAAGCCGCGCGCGCTGACGTTCTGAAAGCGGAAATCGGTATCGTTGCTGAAATAGATTCCTGGCGCGTAGCGCAAGAGGTCGCGGATGCTCTGCGCCTGCCGCACATTCATTTCGTCGCGAGTGATGACGGCGATCGACGCCGGCGTCGACATGATCGGCGCATCCGTCTTGGTGGCGCCGGAGGCGCGGGTGGCGACGAACCCGTTGGTGCCGGCGTTGACGCGCGCTGCTGTTCCCACCAGCGCTTGGGGCTCCGGCTGTACTGTCGAACGGTTGGCCTGTTGAGCGGACCGCTGGCTCGCACTGCGCCGCTCCGATGCGTTGCGCCGGACCTGGACCGGACGTTGCGCGCGCTGAACGGGTGCGTCGACCGTCACCGGCGGCAACGCGGATGCACCGGATTGGCCGGTGTTCTGCGCGTTCACCGGCGTGACGGCCATCAGCAAGCAGCCCAGCGTGAGTGCGCTGGCTGTGCTCTTGAAAGTGTTCCTTGAAAATAGTCCGCACGACCACGCAGGCCGTGTCCATCGCATTCCATGTCAGCGCCCCATCCGGCGATCGCCGCGCCGGCGGGATGATCCTTCTGACCTCACGCGACTTCGCACCCGCGCGCGTGTTAGATGGCGACACTGCGAGCGTCGAGTTGGACGAATTTTGAATCACTCGAAACGTCATAATTGGAGGCATTCTTAGAACTTCTAAAAAAGCGAAGCTAACTGATCGACAAAGCATTGGAATTTGTTGCTGCGTATGGCTGGTGATGGGCCAGACAAGATCGAGGTGCGCGCGAATGTCGCACACTCCCGGGTAAGCGGGCGTAACGAGCTCTACCTGTCGGTGATCGGCATCTCATCGAGACGCGTGGTGCGAAGCCTGCCTTGCCCTGAACGGGCGATCCGCACGACGATCAGATCTCCAGCTCCGTCCCGAACTCCACCACCTGCCTGGTCGGCACGCCGAAGAACGCGGCGGAGCGTTCGGCGTTGCGCTGGAGGAAGGCGAACAGGCCTTCGCGCCAGACCCACATGCCCGGAATGTCCTCGCTCGGGATGATGGTCTCGCGGCCGACATAGTAGGTGATGTCGGAGAGGTCGATGCCGGGCAGCTTGCCCTGGCGGCAGGCGAGCGTCAGGCCAGCATAGATCGTCGGATTCTGCATGAAGCCGTAGTGCAGGACCACGCGGGTGATGCCGGGGATGATCTCGATCACCTCGGCACGGTCTTCATCGGTGATGTGCGGGGATTCCTCGATCAGCACGGTGACGAGGACGATGCGCTCATGCAGCACGTGGTTGTGCTTGACGAATTGCGTCAGCGCCAGCGGCACGCCGCGCGGTGCGGATGCCAGGAAGACGGCGGTCCCGGGCAGTCTGGCCCGGCACTTGTTGACCGCGGTCTCGATCAGGTCCTCCTCGGGCTGGCGCAGCTTCGCGCGCGCCGCCTCGACCAGCTTCACGCCGCTACGCCAGGTCAGCATCATGAAGGCGACGAGGGCCGCGAGCAGCAGCGGAAACCAGCCGCCCTCGAACAGCTTGATCGAATTGGCGGAGAAGAAGATCACGTCGATCACGAAGAAGAAGCCGTTGACGGCGACCACGATCCACGGCGAATAGCCCCACTGGATCGCGACCAGGGCCGCGAGCAGCGTGGTGATCGCCATCAGCAGCGACACCGCGATACCGTAGGCGCCGGCGAGCGCGTCCGAGCTGCCGAAGCTCAGGACCGCGCCGAGCGTCGCGGCCGCAAGCAGCCAGTTCACCAGCGGCACGTAGATCTGGCCCATCGCATGGCTCGTGGTGTGGCGGATCTGCATGCGCGGCAGGAAGCCGAGCTGGATCGATTGCTGCGTCAGCGAGAACACGCCGGAGATGATCGCCTGCGAGGCGATCACGGTCGCGAGCGCCGAGAAGGCGACCAGCGGATAGTGCAGGGCGTCCGGGCAGAGCTGAAAGAAGGGGTTCTCGATCATCGTGGGATCGGTGATCAGCAGCGCGGCCTGCCCAAAATAGTTCAGCACCAACGCGGGCAGGCAGATCGCGAACCAGGCGAGCCGGATCGGGAAACGGCCGAAATGCCCCATGTCGGCGTACATGGCTTCACCGCCGGTCACCGCCAGGAAGGCGGCGCCGAGGATCGCGAAGGAGATGTGGAAGTCCTGGTGGATCAGGAAGTTGAAGGCATAGAGCGGGCTCAGTGCCGCGAGCACAGCCGGCGCCTTGACGATGCCGTGGACGCCGAGCGCGGCCAGCACGAAGAACCAGGCCAGCATCACCGGCCCGAAGATGCGGCCGATGAAGCCCGTGCCCTGCTTCTGGATCATGAACAGCCCGATCATGATGGCGACGGTGATGGGCACGACGACCGGCGCGAGCGAAGGCGCATCGACCTTGAGGCCTTCGATGGCCGAGAGCACCGAGATCGCCGGGGTGATTGCGCCGTCGCCATAAAGGAGAGCGGCACCGACGAGGCCGACCACCAGGAGATGCGCGCGCCAGGTGCCGGACTGGGCGTGACGGGCATGCAGCAGCGCCAGCAGCGCGACGATGCCGCCTTCGCCGCGATTGTCCGCGCGCAGGATCAGAAGCGCATATTTCAGCGAGATGATCAGCAGCAGGGCCCAGAGGATCAGCGAGGCAACTCCCAGGACAGCTTCGGGAGTCACCGTTGCGCCATGGGCAGCTGCCTTGGCGGCTTCCTTCAGGGCGTAGAGGGGGCTGGTGCCGATATCGCCATAGACGACCCCGAGGGCGCCCATGGTCATGGCAATCGGCAGAGGGGCAGGGTGATGGCCGGAAACGACTGCGGGCGTACTGGACAATGTCGACCCCCCGATGGGATCGCGCCCGCCGGGCCATTCCGACGGGCGCGAGCATCAGACAGTCTGCGACGAGACGTCGCAAATATCCATGGGATTTATCCTCGGGATTTATCTCGGGGTTTATATGACGCGAAGCTGACAGCCTCGACTACGGGGTCCGGTCAGCGGTCACGAGGCGGGCCTCGCGGATGTTGGCCTTGGTGCCGGCCTGGCGCAGGCAGGACGCCTCGAAGTTCGGCCAGGCCTGCTGCGAGCAGTCCTTGCCGATGGTGCGGATATCGAGGCGGTCGCTCTTGGCCAGCGGCTGCGGGACGCTTGCTTCGACGGACGGAGCGAAACCGGGAAGGACGGTGAGGGCAGCAGCGACGAACGCAGCAATAGCGATGGCCGAGATGGTCTTGATCATTGACGGTCCCCTGTGATGCGGCCGCTACGCCCAGTTGTGCGGCCCGTCATTCGTTGGGTGGATTAGTAACCATGGCCAGTTTCCGGACGTCTTCGCGGACGCCCGAAATGGTTTCGTTCGCACTTCGTTTTGTTTCATGGCCGTCCCGAGGACGAAACAATTCGGGGGATTCCGACTCGGCGCTGCCGAAAAACCGGCAGGGAACCCGTCTGGCTTGCCGGGCCGGGCCGGGCGCGGTAGGACGGGGTCATGCCGCGTATCGCCTTCTACCCGGGTTCCTTTGACCCCATCACCAACGGCCATCTGGACGTGGTCCGGAACAGTGTCCCCCTGTGCGATCGGCTGGTGGTCGCGATTGGGGTCCATCCCGGCAAGAAGCCGCTGTTCTCAACCGAGGAGCGGCTCAAGATGCTCCATGACGTCTGCGGGCCTGTCGCAGCCCAGGTCGGCTGCACCCTTGATGCCGTGACCTACGACGATCTTGCGGTCACTGCGGCACGCAGGCACGGCGCGACTGTCATGATTCGGGGTCTGCGCGATGGCACCGACCTCGACTACGAGATGCAGCTCGCCGGGATGAACGGCGCCATGGCGCCCGACGTCCAAACCGTGTTCCTGCCGGCCTCTCCGGCCGTCCGCCCAATTACCGGCACGTTGGTGCGTCAAATCGCGGCCATGGGCGGAGATATCTCGACCTTCGTGCCGCCGCTCGTCGCCAACCTGCTCAAGGCCAAATTCGCCGGATAACGGCGCAATTCTTCATCCTACCTGATCCGGAGTTCTCATGATCCGTCGTCTCGCAATTCTTGCCACGATCTTTGCCGCGCTCTTCAGCGCGGTCCCGGCGGTGGCGCAGCAATTGCCGGCCAATCTCGACAAGGCCAACGCCATTGTCATCGACACCACCAAGGGCCGCATCGTCATCAAGCTGCGGACCGACATTGCGCCTCAGCATGCCGAGCGCATCAAGCAGCTCGCGCGCGAGGGCTTCTACAACAACGTGCCGTTCCACCGCGTGATGGACGGCTTCATGGCCCAGACCGGCGACGGCGAGAAATTCAACGGTACCGGCGGCTCGAAATATCTGAACCTGAAGCAGGAATTCTCCAAGGTTCATTTCGCCCGCGGCATCGTCGGGATGGCGCGGCGCGGCGACAGCGTCGACAGCGCCAACTCGCAGTTCTTCATCATGTTCGCGGACGGCGGCAGCCTCGATAACCAGTACACCGTGATCGGCGAGGTCGTGCAGGGCATGGACGTCGTCGACAAGCTGAAGAAGGCACCGCCCGGTTCGGCCGGCGGTGCCGTCACCGATCCCGACAAGATGGTGAAGGTCCAGGTCGCTTCTGACATCAAATAGGATGAGAACATGGTGCGCTGTGGCAATACGCTCTTGCTGGCTGCCGCGCTGCTGCTTTCAGGCGTTTCCGGCGCGGCCGCCGGGGACGCAGAGGTCAACACCATCCAGGACATCTTCCAGCACTTGCGGACCTGCTGGAAGCCGCCGCCGCCGAACAAGGCTCGCCCTATCGACATCACCGTCGTCGTGAGCTTTAACCGGGCCGGAAACATTCTGGGCCATCCGAGGATTACCTATGAATCCGCGGAGGCCTCCGACAATGACCGGCTGCAATACCGGGTCGCGGTGATGGAGGCGCTGCAACGCTGCACGCCGATGCCATTTACCGATGCAATGGCCGGCGCCGCCGCGGGACGTCCATTCGCGATCCAGTTCCGTAACCGGAAGACTTCACCCCCAACGCAAGAGAGACGAGCATGAGCGTCACCGAAAACACCCTGATCCTCGAGACCACGCAGGGCCCCGTCACCATCGAGATGCGGCCCGATCTCGCGCCCGGCCACGTCGCGCGCATCAAGGAACTGGTCCGCGAGGGCTTCTACGACGGCATCGTGTTCCACCGCGTGATCGAGGGCTTCATGGCGCAGACCGGCTGCCCGCAGGGCACCGGCACCGGCGGCTCCGGCAAGAAGCTGAAGGCCGAGTTCAACAAGGAACCGCATGTGCGCGGCGTCACCTCGATGGCGCGTGCCGCCAGCCCCGACTCCGCCGATAGCCAGTTCTTCATCGTCTTCGACGACGCCCGCTTCCTCGACAACCAGTACACGGTGTGGGGCAAGGTCACCGAGGGCATGGAGAACGTCGACAAGATCAAGCGCGGCGAGCCCGTCCAGAACCCCGACAAGATCGTCAAGGCGCGGATGGCCGCGGACGCGGCCTGACATCGCGCATTCGTCGTGAAGCTTCTGGAACGGGATGACGGTCATCGTCATCCCGTTCTGATTCCTGGCTGAGCGCTAATTCGTCGCGAGCTGACGGACGGCGCCGATCCAGTCCTCGATGTGATAGGAGCGGACCATCTTGCCGCCCTCGAGCGTGTGCACGTCGATCGACATCACCTTGAACGATTTGCCGCTATGCGGTGCGCCCATGAAGTCGGCCGCGGGCGTGCCCGTCGCTTCACCGCGGATCGTGACCTGGTTGCCGGAGACGAGCACGTCCTTGATCTCCCATTTCAGGTCGGGAACGGATTTGAGGCGCTGGCCGATGCCCGCGATGACCTCGTCACGCGTGTTGCAGACATTGTTGCCGCGGCAGGATACCCAGTCCGCGGCCGTCGACTGTCTGATCAAATCGGGGCTGTCGTTGGCGAATTCGGCGCTCAGCGCCTTGTAGAACGGCGCGACGCTGGCGCGAGCCGCCTCCGTGCTGATCTCGGCGGTGGCCGGGCAGGCCGACAGGGCAATGGTGGCGCAGGCCGCAAATATCCATTTCATGCTGGTTCCAGTGATTTGTTTAAGAGGCGGGCGGTGCTATGAACCGGCTTGGATAATTAATCCAATGAGTAATGATGCCTGCTCATGAATGAAATCGATTTACGCCGGTTCGACCTCAACCTGCTGGTCGTGTTCGATGTTCTGATGGTCGAGCGCAGCGTTTCCCGCGCGGCGGAGCGACTGGGGCGGACGCAGTCGGCGATCAGCCATTCCCTGTCCCGGCTGCGCAGCCAGTTCGGCGACCCGCTGCTGGTTAAGGGCGGGGTGCGGATGCAGCCGACGGCGTTCGCGCTCGATCTGATCGAGCAGGCGCGGCCGATGCTGAGCGGTATTCAGCGCGTGCTGTCGCCGACGCAGGTGTTCGATCCAGCGCATTCACAGCGCGTGTTCAGGCTCGCGGTGCCTGATTTTGCGCTCGCGCTGTTTGCCGAACTGCTCGCGCGGGTGCGCAAGGAGGCGCCGTTGGTGTCGGTCGAGTGGACCACGCCACGCGCGCCGACCCTGCTTGACGTCGCGGAGGGCCAGGTCGACCTCGCGATCGTGCCGTCGGAACTGCAATGGCCGCAGAGCGTGGCGGGCGAGGCGATCGGGGCGCTGGGTTGGCGCTGCTTCGGCCGGCGCGATCATCCGGCATTCTCGGAATGGGGGCCCGCGAACTGGGCGCGCTGGCCGCATCTTGCGGTGCGGATCGGCGACAATGTGAGAAGCCCGGTCAACGTTGCCGCCGCAGCCGCCGGCCTGACGCGGACGATTGCCGGATGGGTGCCGCATTTTCCTGCGATCGCGCCGATCCTGGCCCGGTCCGATCTGTTGGCGACGCTGCCATCGGCGGCTATGGCGGACTTGGTCGACGCTTACGATCTTGCGAGCACGGAGGTTCCGTTTGCGATTGCGCCGCTGCCGCATGCGATGGTGTGGTGCAGCGGCCGCAGCCGCGATCCCGGCATGATCTGGTTGCGCGACCGGCTCCGTCCGATCGCCAGACGCACTTTCGCCGTTTAGAAGCACAGGACACATGCGTACTGATCTCTTCGATTTCGATCTGCCCGCCGAACGCATCGCGTTGCGCCCGGCGAGCCCGCGCGACTCCGCGAAGATGCTGGTCGTGGAAGGTGGCGCGCTGCGCGACCAGCTCATTTCCGAGCTGCCGCAATGGCTGAAGGGCGGTGACCAGCTCGTCGTCAACGACACCAAGGTGATCGCGGCGCAGCTCAAGGGCCGCCGCATCGGCCGCGAGACCGAGCCCAAGATCGAGGCGACGCTGATCAAGCGCCTCGATGGCTCGCGCTGGCAGGCGTTGGTGAAGCCCGCGAAGAAGCTCATTGCCGGTGACCGCATCCGCTTCGGCAATGAGGGCAAGGTCTGCCTGCTCGGCCATCTCGACGCCGAGGTCGAGGCCAAGGGCGCGGAAGGCGAAGTGACACTGTCATTCTCGTTTCACGGCCCGGCGCTGGATCAGGCGATCGAAGATCTCGGCAGCCCTCCGCTGCCGCCCTATATCGCCTCGAAGCGCACGCCCGACGATCAGGACCTCGCGGACTACCAGACCATGTTTGCTGCGAACGAAGGCGCGGTCGCGGCTCCCACCGCGGGCCTGCATTTCACCCCGGCGCTGGAGCAGGCGCTGCGCGACCGCGGCGTCGGCATCAACCGCATCACGCTGCATGTCGGGGCAGGGACCTTCCTGCCGGTGAAGGTGGACGACACCGAAGGCCACAAGATGCATGCCGAATGGGGCACGATCTCGGCCGAGACGGCGGAGCGGCTCAACACCGCACGGCAGAATGGTGGGCGCATCATCGCCGTCGGCACGACGTCACTGCGGCTGCTCGAAAGCGCGGCCAGCGAGGACGGCACCATCCAGCCGTTCGCGGCCGAGACGTCGATCTTCATCACCCCCGGTTATCGCTTCCGTGCCGTCGATATCCTGCTGACCAATTTCCATTTGCCGAAGTCGACGCTGTTCATGCTGGTGTCGGCGTTCTCCGGGCTCGAAGCGATGCAGCAGGCCTACGCGCACGCGATCGCGAAAGGGTACCGGTTTTATTCGTACGGGGATGCGTGCTTGTTGTTTCGCGCCGAGCCGTAGGGTGGGCAAAGGCGCGTAGCGCCGTGCCCACCGTCTATCCGCGTATTTCAGGTCGATTGGTGGGCACGCTTCGCTTTGCCCACCCTACGGCACCTTCCGTTACGCCATCACGCGCTGCGGCAACAGCTCCGCGATCTGCACCGCATTCAGCGCGGCGCCCTTGAGCAGCTGGTCCGCCGCCACGAACATCGAGATCGAATGCCCTGAGGGATCGCTGAGATCCTTGCGGATGCGGCCGACCAGGACGTCGTCCTGGCCCGAGGCGTCGATCGGCATCGGGAAGTAGTTCTTTACGCGGTCGTCGACGAGCTTCACGCCGGGCGCCTGCGCCATGATGGCACGGACCTGGTCCTCGTTGATCGGCTTCTCGCATTCGAAGGTGATGGCCTCGCAATGGGCGCGCAGTACCGGTACGCGGACGCAGGTCACGCCGATCGCGATCTTCTCGTCCTCGAAGATCTTGCGGGTTTCCTTGATGACCTTGGTCTCTTCGTCGTTGTAGCCGGTTTCAGGATCGACGGCGGTGTTGTGGTTGAAGAGATTGAAGGCGTAGGGGTGCGGCATCACCTTGGGCGTATAGACCTGCCCGTTGAGATTGGCTCGGGTGGACTCGACGAGCTCGTCCATCGCGGCGGCGCCGGCGCCGGAGGCCGCCTGGTAGGTCGAGATGATGACGCGCTTGATGCGGTTCGTCTGGTGGATCGGCCAGAGCGGCACCAGCGCGGTGATGGCGGCGCAGTTCGGGTTGGCAATGATGCCCTTGTGGTCGCGGATGCGGTTGGCGTTGATCTCGGGGATCACCAGCGGCACGTTGGGGTCCATGCGGAAGGCGGAGGAGTTGTCGACCACGACGGCGCCGGCTTTGACCGCGATTGGCGCGAACTTCTTGGAGATGCTGCCGCCGGCCGAGAACAGCGCGATGTCGACGCCCTCGAAAGCGCGCTCGGTCAATTCCTCGATGACGACGTCCTGCCCGCGGAACGACACCGTCTTGCCGGCCGAGCGGGCGCTTGCGAGCGCCTTGAGCTTGCCGACGCGAAAGCCGCGCTTGTCCATGGTGGCGATGAATTCGGCGCCCACCGCACCGGTGACGCCGACAATCGCGACGACGGGATCGTTACTCACATTCTCCTCCATTGCATTGAGCTGAAGACAACAAAAAAGCCCCGGACCAGAGGTCGGAGCTTCGGTAGAGTGGATTGCGTTTAAGTCGACGACCTACGCGCGCACGCCTCCCCGGGCCCCGAAGGCCGTGGTGGTTTTAGTCGTGCGTTTGGTGGTCGTGAACATGGCGGCGACTTATGCGGGAGAGTTTCGCGTCCGTCAATGGCTTTTCGGCGGGATTGTGGCCGCCGCTATTTCGCCCGGGCCCCCGGCGGCTCCAGGATGACCTCCTTGAGATTGTCGCCGCTGATGACGACGATCGCGAAATTCAGCCGGCCGCGTTCGCGCACCAGTCCGCCGCTGATTGCCTTGCCCGAGGCCGCACGTTCGGCGACGTGCACGGCATCCGCAAGGCGGTGCTTGATGGCACCGAGCGCTGCGAGGTTGCTGCGGTCGTCGAGATCGAGCTCGGCGAGGGGGAGGGCGGCTTCACCGCCGACGAGTTCGCCGGTGGCGGCGTTGATGGTGTGGCGCCAGATACGGTCGTTGTGCAGGGTCTTCACCCGGTAGACCGGCACGCCGGAGGCTCCGTCGAAACTCACATCCGCTGTCGTGGCGCCGGCATGACGGGCTTCCGCAATCGCCATGGCCTGGCTGATCGAGATCGACGAGCTGCGGAATCGTTCGATTTCGCGGCTGACCGCTTGGCGGTCTGCTTCGGCATCACCATCTGTGTCGCCGTGAAGCGCGGTTGGCGTGCCCGTGGTGACGATCGCCTGCGCCGGCGCGGCAAGGAGCAGCGCGGGCAAGGCGATCGCAAGTAATCGCGCGGTCAATCGTTTGGCTATCGTCATGCTCGAAACCCTCGGCCAGCGAGTGTGCCGGATGATCGTAAAGAATTCGCGGCCGGCCTTGGGCATCGGCCGGCCGCGGAGCGTCGCAGCGGGCTGGACCCGGCACGGCGATCTTGGGCGGTACGAGCCCCTTTGGGGCTGGTGAAAAAGCGGTCCGTATCGCTTATAACTAAACCATACCGTATCGTTTTGTTTTGGTCAATGACGCGGGCGTAACCTCGAAGGGGGAAACGTCGCGACCTCACGGAATTGTCAGCGGGACGGGCGCCGCCGCTGTGTGCCCTTTGCGGCGCTCTGGATGCGGTCTGCGGGTCCCAGCGCACCGGCCAGGAACAGCTTGATCGCCGCGCGCATGCGCTTCTCGGCGGCCTTCAATTCCAGCGCCGTGCCGAACGTCGCCAGGCGGTGGGTGTGGCCGACGACGACATCGAGGAACACCTCTGCCGCGATCGTGGTGTCGTCGACGTCGAGTGCGCCCTGCGCCACCAGACGGTCGAAGAAGCGGGCCGTGGTGGCGACGGCCTTCAGCCAGCCTTCCTCCTTGCCGAGCTTGGCGATGTCGGGGAAGTTGATGGCCTGCGACGTCATCATGCGGCTGAATGCGACGGCATCGGGCCCGCAGGTGAAGGTCAACATCTCGCGCCCGATCTCGACCAGCCTCTGCTCGACCGAAATGTCCGAGGCGCTGGAGAGCTGCGTCTCGGCGGCTGCCGATAGCGGCGCAAGCCAGCGCGCGATTTCGCGCCTCAGCACGGCGGCAAACAGGCCGCGCTTGTCCCCGTAACGGGAATAGACGGTGGGTTTGCTGACCCGGGCCGCTTCCGCGACCGCGTCGAGCGAGGTCGCGTCGAAGCCGCGATCCAGGAACAGGCGGGTGGCGACCTCGATCAGCCGCTGATCGCGCTCGATCGCAGCGGTTTTCGTCGGACGGCCGCCGCGTGATTTCGGCACCTCGCGTCGTGGCGTTGCCGGTTTTGTCTTGGTCGCAGTCAATCCCATGCCCAATGATTCCTGCGCGCTTCTAATCGTCGTCATTTGCTCTATATCGCGCAGGAGCGGGGGCGTCATCGCGAATCTGGCCGAATTGGCCATATCGTCAACGGTTTCGGCGCGGTCTCGTTCCGTCACGAGAGATCACGGCAGCTTCGAAGTCCAGGCCTGGCCGGAGGCAGCCTTCTCATATCCGTACTGATACAGCGCCCGCATATAGGCGGTGTCGAACCCTTCCGAAGGCGGCGCGGGATAATCGCGTGCGATGTAGGAGAGGTGGAAGCCGAGACGGTTGCGCTTGGCGAAATCATAGGTTGAGAAGATGATCGAGCGCGTCTGCGACTGGGTGATCGATGACAGGCTACGCGAGGCGACGTCGATGGTGCTGTTGGACACGAGCTCGAAATTGGGTTCGATCTTCTTGTTGACGAGGATGTAGATGTTCATCCGCGCGTTGCCGGGCAGGCGGTCCTGGGAGAGCAGGGCTTCCGGCAGCGTCAGCACCGGCGCCGTCACGCCGCCGTCGACATGCATCTCCTGAAATCTGCGGCCCTCGCCTTCAGCGTCGATCATGATGGGCGGAAACACCAGGGGAATGCTGGCGGAGGCCGCCATCACGTCGCGAAACAGTTTGAGCGCCTCGGGTGTTCCGACCGCTGCGATCTTGCCCATGTCCCAGATGGCGGTCCGCTGGGTGTCGAGATCGGTGGTCACCACCAGCAGCTTTCGGCCCTTGGCGTTTTCACGCGCGACCTGCGCCATGATCTCCGGCCCGACATAGCGTGCGACGAGCTCGCGCAGCCGCGTATTGCCGAACAGGCCGGACCCGAACAGCACACGCATGATGCTGGGATCGTTCAGGAGGCTCTCCGCGATGCCGCTGGTGTAGACCTCCCTCAGCGTGTCGTCATATTGCGAGCCGAGGAAGGCAAAGGGTGCGATCAGGCCGCCGGTGCTCACGCCCGAGACGACCGAGAAGGTGGGACGGGTTCTGGCAGCGGTCCAACCGCTCAGCACGCCGACGCCATAGGCGCCGTCCGCGCCGCCGCCGGAGAGCGCCAGATAGGACTTCGTCGCGGTGCTGGTGTCCTTCTCGAAGCTGAATTTCGTGACGGGCTCGTCGGCGTAGCGGCGCAAGCCGTCGATATCGAGCACCCGCGACGTGCTGGCCTCAGCGGCCGTATAGGGCGTGCGGGGCAGGGAGGTGCAGGCGCCGAGTACCAGGCTGCACGCCAGAACCAGGAATCCGGTCAGGCGGGCGCCTGTCTGCCTGATCCAGCCGCGCGAGGGGCCGGACATTTCGGTCGAACATGAAGCGGAGGGCATTGTCGGTGGCTGGCGATCACGCAACTACTGCCGCCGGCAAATTCACCGCGGCATCTCGTCCAGCCCCGCGCAAAAACTACACTCTATCGTTTTGTTTGGCAAGCGCGCCGGGCGATCAAGTCGGCGTCAAATATGTCCCGGTCTGAGCCATAAGCCGGCTGTGGCGTGGTCCGGGCGGGTTGATCAGCCTCTTCCGACACGCAATAAGCACGACCATGAATCTTCCCGATACCGGTCTACCCAATCATTTCGAGCTGCTCGCCACCGATGGCGCCGCGCGCACCGGGCGCCTGACCACGCCGCATGGCGTGGTGCGGACGCCGGCCTTCATGCCGGTCGGAACCGCCGGCGCCATGAAGGGCATGCACTGGCGCGAGGTGCGCGAGGCCGGCGCCGACATCGTGCTCGGCAACACCTATCATCTGATGCTGCGTCCCGGCGCCGAGCGGATCTCGGCGCTCGGCGGCCTGCAGCGGTTCACCGGCTGGAACGGGCCGATGCTGACGGATTCCGGCGGATTCCAGGTGATGTCGCTGTCGGACCTGCGCAAGGTCACCGAGAACGCCGTCACATTCCGTTCGCATATCGACGGCGCCAAGGTCGAGCTGTCACCGGAGCGCTCGATCGAGGTGCAGCGCTTCCTAGGCTCCGACATTGCCATGCAGATGGACGAATGCGTGCGGCTGCCGGCCGAGCGGGACGACATCGAGCGGGCGATGCGGCTGTCGCTGCGCTGGGCCGAGCGAAGCAAGCGCGCATTCGAGAGTGCGCCCGACGGTTACATGCTGTTCGGCATCGTGCAGGGCGGCGACGTGCCGCAGCTTCGTCACGCCAGCGCCGAAGGCCTCGTCGCAATCGGCTTCCACGGCTATGCGATCGGCGGACTTGCCGTCGGCGAGCCCCAGGCGGTGATGCTGGCGATGATCAACGAGACCGCACCGATGCTGCCGAGAGAGCGGCCGCGCTACCTGATGGGCGTCGGCACGCCCGATGACATCCTCGAAGCGGTCAAGCGCGGCATCGACATGTTCGATTGCGTGATGCCGACGCGCAATGGCCGTCATGGCGTTGCCTTCACGCGCTTCGGCCAGGTCAATTTGCGCAACGCGCGCCACGCCGACGATCCGCGTCCGCTCGACGAAGAGAGTTCCTGGCCGTCGGCGCGCAACTACGCGCGCGCCTACCTGCATCATCTCGTCAAGGCGGGCGAGACGCTGGGCGCCATGCTGCTCTCCGAGATCAATATCGCCTACTACCAGTTCCTGATGCAGGGCATCAGGGACGCGATCGCACACGGGACGTTCGACGAGTTCTACCAGCGTACGCGCCAGGACTGGGCGAGGGGCGACATCACCCCGCGCTAGTCAGTTGCAGACGATCCGCTGCTTGACGGCGTGCTTGGTCACGAAGCCGTAGCCGCAATTGTCGCAGGTCCAGAGATAGCTGATCATATGGTCAGAGATGTAGGCGGATGCTTCGGCGGCGACCATCGAGTCGGCGCAGACGGCGCAGGTCGGCAACTCGCTGCAACGCGGGGCGCGGTGATGTGCGACGGTCGACAACACTTCAGCGACTGCTGACATCGTGGTGACCTCTCTGCTTTGAGACCTAAGTCTAACATAGACCGAATCAGTTGACGAGGCCGCAACACAAATGCGTTGGTTTTCTGCTAATTACAGCTCACGCGATTTTGCGATGCAGCGTATTTAACATGTGCCGCATTGTCGCTTGCGTGTCGTCCCAAGCTGTCCGTTACTGCGCAAGAGACGCTGCAGAAACAGAAATTGTCGTCACAGGGAGTTCATCATGGACGCATCGTCCAACACGGGTGCAGCGCACCAGCCCGGCCGCGGCCGGATCTACTCTTCGATCGTCGACGCCTTTGGCGACACCCCGATCGTGCGCTTGCAGCGGCTGCCGGGCATGCACGGCGTCAACGCGACGATTTTGGCAAAACTTGAATATTTCAATCCCGCCGCGAGCGTGAAGGATCGCATCGGCGCGGCCATGATCATCGCGATGGAGAAGGCCGGCGTCGTCAAGCCTGACACCGTGCTGATCGAGCCGACCTCGGGCAACACCGGCATCGCGCTCGCCTTCGTCGCGGCCTCGCGCGGTTACCGGCTCAAGCTGGTGATGCCGGAATCGATGTCGATCGAGCGGCGCAAGATGCTGGCCTTTCTCGGCGCCGAGCTGGTGCTGACGCCGGCGGCACAGGGTATGAAGGGCGCGATCGCGACCGCCGAGGAGCTCCTGAAGACGACGCCGAACTCGGTCATGCCGCAGCAGTTCAAGAACCTCGCCAATCCCGAGGTGCACCGTCGCACCACCGCCGAGGAGATCTGGAACGACACCGGCGGCAACGTCGATATCTTCGTCGCCGGCGTCGGCACCGGCGGCACCATCACCGGCGTCGGCCAGGTGCTCAAGCCGCGCAAACCCTCCTTGCGGGTGGTGGCGGTCGAGCCGGAGGAAAGCCCGGTGCTATCAGGCGGCCAGCACACGCCGCACAAGATCCAGGGCATCGGCGCCGGCTTCGTGCCCGACATCCTCGACCGCTCGGTGATTGACGAGATCGTGAAGATCAACTCGACGACCGCGATCGAGACCACCCGGGCTCTGGCGCGGCATGAGGGCATTCCCGGCGGCATCTCCTCGGGCGCGGCGATCGCAGCTGCGCTCCAGATCGGCACGCGGCCGGAAGCTGCGGGAAAAACTATTCTGGCTATAGTGCCGTCCTTCTCCGAGCGGTATCTTTCGACGGCTCTGTTTGAGGGAATCTAGGACATGACGGATCAACCGAGACGGCCGCGCACGCTTGGAGATGCGCGGTCGGAGGCCGAGGCGGCGTTCAAGAAGGTGACCGCCAAGGTCGCCGTGGCGCCACCGAAGCCGAATGTGGCGCCGGGAATCAAGGAGCAGGTCACGCTGCGCATCGACCAGGACGTGCTGGAGTTCTTCCAGCAGGGCGGTCCCGGCTGGCAGGACCGCATCAACGAGGCGCTGCGCAAGGCGGCGGGGAAGTAGCGCCTCCTGCCAGGGGCGCCGAAGGGCGGCGCGCCGGCGAACTCAGAGGACCTGCGACAGAAACCGCTGCGTTCGCTCGTCCTTGGCCGCCGTAAACAAGGCTTCCGGCGGCCCGTGCTCGACGATCACACCGCGGTCGGTGAAGTAGACGTGATCGGCGACCTCACGCGCGAAGTTCATTTCATGGGTGACGAGGAGGCATGTCATGCCGTCCTCGGCCAACTCCCGGATGGTGACCAGGACCTCCTTGACCGTTTCCGGATCGAGGGCGGCCGTAACTTCGTCGAACAGCATGATGTCCGGTCGCATCGCCAGCGAGCGGGCGATGGCCACGCGCTGCTGCTGTCCGCCGGAGAGTTCACCCGGATAGGTATCCTCCTTCCCCGCGAGCCGCACCTTGACGAGCAGCGCCCGGGCGCGCGCTTCGACCTCGGCACGTTTCTGGCCGAGAACATGGATCGGCGCCATCATCACGTTCTGAAGCGCCGTCTTGTGCGGGAAAAGATTGTACTGCTGGAAGACCATCCCGACCTTGCGGCGCAGCGCCAGCTTGTCGAGCCTGGGATCGGACACCTCGATGCCTTCGATCTGAATGCTGCCGGACGTGATCGGCTGCAGCGCATTGATGCAGCGGATCAGCGTGGATTTTCCTGATCCGGACGGGCCGATGATACAGATCACCTCGCTCTTTTTGACCGAAAGGCTGACGCCTTTCAGAACCTCGAGAGCTCCGAACGACTTTCTGACGTCGACGCATTGGACGATGGGCTGATCCGGAGTCCAGCTCGTGGCCATGCTCTGCTTCCTCAGCGTATGCGGAACCGACGCTCGAGACGAGCGGTCCAGAGGTTGATCGGATAACAGTAGAGAAAGAAACACAGCAGCGCGAAACCGTAGAGCGGCGCGAACAGCTCCGGCCTGCCGCCTTCGGCAGCATGCACCTGCGCCGTCAGGGTGAGCATTTCCGAAACGCCGACGATCGATGCCAGCACCGTCGACATCGCGACCAGCGCATAGACGTTCATCCATGGCGGCAGCATCCGCTTGATGCACTGTGGCAGCATGATCAGCCACATCGTCTGGCGCCGCGTGAACGAGAGCGATTCCGCCGCCTCCCATTGCGTCGACGGAATGGAGCGGACGGCACCGCGCACGACCTCGGCGACATTCGCCATAACGGGCAATGCGAAGCCCACCGTCGCCTTGATCCAGTCCGGCAAAGGGATGGTCGTCTTGAAGAGGGTGACCTGGAAGGGCACCAGAAACATGACGAAGAACAGCAGCACCAGCCAGGGTGCGTTGCGGAAGAATTGAGTCAGGAGCCAGCTGACGGCGGCGAGCGGTCGAAACTCCGACAACAACCCCAGACCCAGGCCAAGCCCGGCGATGGTCCCCAGCAGCGTGGCCAACAGGGAGATCAGGATGTTGAAGGCGAACCCGCGCAGCAGCAGCGGCGACCACTTCACGATGACTTGCAGTGGGGACAGCACCGCCGGTCCGGTCTGCGCCCACGCGGTGGACGCGGCCATGATGGCGCAGAAACAAAGGATCGCGGCCGCCAGCGGACCGATCCGAACGGATATCCGGGCCGGCGCGGGACGGTACGGCAGAAGGACGGCAAGCCTGTGCTCGGGCTGGGCGCATTTCATCGGGCATATCCCGGGATGCGCATCGCCCGCTCCCAGCGATGCATCAGCCAGACGAGGACGCCGACAAGGATGCCGTAGGTCGCCAGCAATACGACCATCATTTCGAAGACGTTCTGCGATTCCGACCAGATCTGCTTGACCGCATACAGCGTCTCGGGAACAGCGATCGCGTAGGCGAGGGTGGTCGTCTTCAGCAGGTTGACGAGGTTGTTGTTCAATGCGGGAAGCCAGACGCGAATGGCCAGCGGAAGGACGATATGGATGTAAGCCTTGAGGCGCGTGTATCCGAGCGCCTCCGCGGCTTCCAGCGTCGTCCTCGGCACCGCTTCGATACCGGAGCGGAAGATTTCGACGTTGAAGGCGGCCGCGAACAGTGACAGCGAGATGATGGCCCATTGGACGTTGCGCAGCAGCGGAACGCGCATGCCCGCCGCCTCGACCGCCGGGAGCATGGTGCCGAGGCCGAAATAGAAAAAGAAGATCTGGACCAGCGGCGGCGTGTTGCGGAACACCACCACGAAAGCATTGACGGGCAACCGCAGCAGCATGGACGGACTGCCCTGCAGCAAGGCGCCGACCGCGCCGACGATGAGGCTCATCAGGATGGTCGTGACGCTCAGAAGCAACGTCATTTTGAGCCCGCCGAAATAGCGGTCCCAATCGTAGGCATCATAGAATACGGAGAAATTCAGCCCCGTCGTTTCGTAGAGCCGTTGAAACCAGTCGCCGATTGCGTGCATTTTGCGCGACACCAAACTGTTGAGGCGATGCCTCGTATCAGTGCATTGGCTCGACCTGTTCGGAGCGCAAGACGGATCTGGCGCTCCGCTCTGCGCGTCTATTTGTCCTTGTATTGCTCGTGCATGAGCAGCGAATACTCGGTCGGCGTAATGCCCCACTTCTTTTCCGCTGCCACGATGAAGCCGGTCTTCATCCAGTCCTTTGTCGTGTCTTCGAGCAGCTTCTGAAGGCTGGCATTATCGAGCGCGACAGCGATCATCCATGGCGATGGCAAAATACCTTTCAGGGGCAAGTCGTAGTCCGCCTTCCACTCGTCCTCGAGCAGCTTGCCCTGCAGGAAGGTCTGATCGTAGACATAGCCGATGCAGTTGCCCTGCTTCATGGCGAACAGAGGCTTCTCCGAGCCGTCAAACGCAACGATTTCGGGGCCGTAGGATTTGGCAACGTCCTTGTTGTACCAGGCCCCCGACGTTGCACAGACGGGTTTTCCCTTGAGCTCGGCCCAGTCCTTGATGCCGGACTTCTTGTTGAGAAGGATGTTCACATAGTCCGAGTAGTATAGCGGTTCGATGGCTTGAACCACGCGACGGCGTTCCGGCCTGTCCGACATGGTCGCGATCAGCAGGTCGACCTTTCCCTGCTGAAGAAATTCGATCCTGTTGGAGGCTGCGACCGGAACGAGTTCGAGTTTGACGCCGAGGCGCTTGGCAATGTCTGCGGCGAGATCCGGCTCGATGCCGACCACGTTTCCCGTGGGATCGCGGAAGCCGAAGGGCTTGTAGTCAGCCTTGACGCCGACGTTCAACGTGCCGCGCTGCTTGATGGCATCGACGCCATCGGCGGCTTGGGCGCTGCCAAGCATCAGCAGCGCCGCGATGCCTGTCATCATGGAACGGACAATATCTCTCATCGGATGACGCCTCCAGGATTGTGATCACGACGCGCGCTGCGCGCGCTTGTTCAAGATACAAGGCTCGTGCCAAACGTCACGAAAAACGGGAGATGGAGAATGGGCTGAGGTCGATCGCGCTTCGACCGTCGGTCACCATCCCGGCTACGACGTTGCCGATACCTGCCGAATGCTTGAAGCCGTGGCCCGAGCACGCCGAGACGACACAGATCCTGTCATGGTCGGGATGGCGGTCGATGATGAAGCCCCGATCGGGTGTCACCGTGTAGATGCAGGCGGCCGCCTGCGCGACGCGCGGCGTGGCGCCGGCGAGCCGCCCCGCGACGTGCTTCCGGTACATTTCAGCCGATTCCGCGGGATCGACGGTGCGGTCGATGGTGTCGGCCGTCGTGCTGGTCTCGTACTGCTCGGTCGCGACCTTGAGGCGACGATCGCCAGGCAGGGGCGGGAAGCCGTAGAGGTAGTCGACATCCGTCGCGCCATGCATCCAGATGAACACAGGGGCGTCGGCGCGGTACGCGCTGGTATCGTCGAGCTCGTACCAATGCAGCACCTGCCGCTTCACCGTGAGCACGCGGTCAAACGGCGCGCCGAGCAGGTGGGCATTCCAGCCGCCGGCCGACACCACCACCTGGTCCGCCTCGAATGTGCCTGAGGACGTTTCCACCCGAACGGCGGAGCCTCGCTGCGCGATTGAGAGAACCTCAACTCCCGTGCGGATCGTTGCGCCGAGCTGCTCCGCGCGCGTCAGCTGCGCCTTGATGCAGCGCTCCGGAAAAACGTATCCTCCGCCGGGCTCGTAATAGGCCTTCTCGTTACCCTGGAGATTCAGGAACTGCGGGAAGCGATGAGCGACCTCCCGGCCGTCGATCACTTCATGAGCGATGCCGAAGTCACGCGCCGCTCCAATCGAGCGCGCGACGAAATCCGGCTTGCCGTGGTGCGCAGACGTCTCGGCTTCGAGCTCACGCCAGATCCGGTGGGTATCCAGCACCAGGGGCACGTAATCGCGGCCTTCGCCGACCGCCTGCCGGGTGATGCGGGTTTCGCCGTGGCTGGATCCCATCGTGTGGGGCGGGGCAAAGCGATCGAGGCCGACCGCCTTTACCCCTCGCTTGGCCAGTTGATAGAGGGCCGCGCTGCCCATGGCACCGAGGCCGATCACCAGAATATCCGCTTGCTCGCTCATGGATCGGGACTGCTTAATTGTTAGGACAGCACGAATTCTGCTTTCAGATGCGGCTCTCCGACAAGGATAATTCATGGAATGAAGAGAATTTGCATCCCTATATGACTTCTGCTTAAGTCATCGAGATGCAGCCACCTGTTCCAGACCTGCGAAGCCTGCAGATTGTCGCTGCCGTTGCGGACTCCGGCAGCATGCTGGAGGCGTCGCGCCAATTCGGGATGACGCAATCCGCGGTATCTCAGGCAGTCAGGCGTGCCGAAGCCGCCGTCGGCGTCGCCTTCTTCAACCGGAGCCGCAGGCCGCTGACGCCGACCCGGGCAGGGCGCATCCTCGCAGACCGCGTTCTCGATCTGAATCGCGACTTCGACGTGCTTCTCAGCACGCTCCGGGCTGCGGCGGAGCAGTCCGCACGTGTCGATCTCAGGCTCGGCCTCGTCGATTCCTACGCGGGCACGGTCGGCGCCCACCTCGTCAAGGAGCTCATGACGGGGTCGATCGCGCTCAGCCTGTCGGCATGGTCGGGGCTTGCTCATTCTCATGCGGAGGCCCTGGTTCGTCGCATGATCGACGCGGCGATCACATGCCCCGCGGGTCACTTCAAATTCCTCCGGGTGTGGTCAGTCAAATTCCTCCACCCGCGAGGCAGGACAAGGGACTGTTAGTTTGAGTTTGTTTCCCGGGCAAGAGCTTC